>CAJBIG010000191.1 GCA_903953065.1 uncultured Solirubrobacterales bacterium | reverse complement strand
TGCCGTTAGTTCGTCAAGCTGGCCTTCGAGCACGGCGTCGAGGTCATGGACGGTGACCTTGACGCGGTGATCGGTGACGCGACGGTCGGGGAAGTTGTAGGTGCGGATCTTCTCCGAGCGCTCACCGCTGCCAACCTGCGAGCGGCGGTCGGCTGCGATCTCGGCGTTCTGCTCTTCCATAGCCCGCTCGTAGAGCCGCGCGCGCAGAACTCGAAGCGCCTTCTCACGGTTCTGAAGCTGACTCTTTTCATCCTGCATCGAGACGACGACACCGGTCGGTTTGTGCGTGATGCGGACCGCCGAGTCTGTCGTGTTGACCGACTGGCCGCCCGGTCCGGACGAGCGGTAAACGTCAACCTGAAGGTCGTTCTGGTCGATCTTGATGTCGACCTCTTCAGCTTCCGGAAGTACAGCCACAGTCGAAGTGCTGGTGTGGATTCGGCCTTGCGACTCGGTCTGGGGCACGCGCTGAACGCGGTGCGTTCCACCTTCAAACTTGAAGACGGAGTAGGCAGCCGCTCCCTTGACAGCGAAGGTGTACTTGCCTTCGCTCAGCTCCAGAGGTTCAACCGTAAAACCGAGCCGTTCGGCGTAGCGAGTGAGCATTCGATAACAGTCGCCTGCCCAGAGTCCGGCCTCGTCGCCTCCGGCGCCGCCCTGGATCTCGATGATCACGTTCTTTGCGTCGTTGGGGTCGGTCTCGACCATCGCGAGGCGAAGCTCCTCCTCGATTGTCTCAAGCTGCGCGCGCGCCTGACTGAGCATCTCGTGCGCTTCGGCCTCGTCGCCGCCCTCGGCGATCAGCTCCTGCGCGCCGGCGGCGTCGTCGGTCGCGCGCCGCCAAGCCTCGGCCAGCTTGGCCGGCTCTTCAAGGCGGCTGTACTCGCGGCCAACCTGCGCGTAGCGCTCGCGGTCTGCAATCACGGCAGGGTCGGTGATCTCACGCGAGAGCTCGGCGAAGCGCACTTCGATCTGGGTTACGAGGGACTCGATCATCGGCTCGGCTTAGGCTAGCCGCGATCGCCGCGACCGATTCGCGGCCTGATCAACCTGGTGAGCTAAGCGGCGATCTCGACGCCGACGAGGTCGCCGTCGCGCTGGGCGTCTGTTTCGTGCTCAAGCACTGACTCAAGCGCGACGATTGCCACCGCGAGCTGGTCAAGATTCGGCTCGCGCGTAGTGAGCAGCTGCAACTTCAGGCCGGGCCAAATAAATGCCCTAACGACCTTGTGCGTGCGGTGCTTGCCGGCAAACTTGATGATCTCGAATGAGATTCCCGCAATCAGCGGGATGCCGACAATGCGGCTGGCGATCAGCGCCCACCAGGGCAGCAGACCAAGAGGCGAGAAGACGAAGATCGAAACGATCATCACGATCAGCAGGAAGCTCGTGCCGCAGCGCGGGTGGAGCCTTGAGAAGCGCTGCGCGTTCTCAGGCGTCAATTCGAGCCCCGCTTCGTAACAGGAGATCGTCTTGTGTTCGGCGCCGTGGTACTCAAAGGTGCGGCGCAGGTCGCGCAGCTTCGAGAGCAGGATCAGGTAGCCAAGGAAGATCACCGTCCTGAGCACGCCTTCGACGATCCAAAAGAGGACTGCCGAGCCGAGCTGATCCTTGATCAGGTTGGTTGCCGTGACCGGAATGATGAAGAAGAGCCCAACCGCCAGCACCAGCGAGAAGAGAATCGTCAAGCCCCACATGATGCCTGAGATTGGCTCCTCTTCCTCGGGGAGCTGGGCGTTGGCTGAGATGCCGAGCGCGCGGAAGCCGATCACGAGGGATTCGCCCAGAGCAACTACGCCGCGGATAATTGGCAGCCTCAATAGGCGGTGGCGCCCGAGAACGGACGTGACGGCGGTGCTTTCAACGACGATCTCACCGGTCGGCGGGTCGTTGGCGTCAATTCGCTCACCTTTCGGATCAACTTGATGCGGCGCTGGGGAGCGTACGGCCACTGCCCAGCCACCAACGCCTCGCATCATCACTCCTTCGAGAACGGCTTGGCCGCCGATTGGAGCGTCGCGCGTTGCGACCCACTCTGCAGGCTCAGCGTCGAGCGCAGGAGCCGGTGGGGTCTGCGCGGTTGACACAGCGGCCCCGGTCAGGAGCCAACGCCGGAGCGCTTGGCGGCGCGGCGGCGGAAGCGCTCAACGCGGCCACCGGTGTCAACCAGCTTCTGACGGCCGGTGTAAAACGGGTGGCACTCGGAGCAGATTTCAACGCCGATTTCAGATTCGGTTGAGCGCGTCACAAACTCGTTGCCACAGGTGCAACGGACTTGCGATTCAACGTACTCTGGGTGTAGGTCGGTCTTCATCAAGATGAAGTCTAGCCGCCAACGACGGGGCAGGCAGACTCGACGACGTTGTTGAGCTCATTTGACTCGACGATCTCTTTCGAGAAGTCGGCTTCGGCCTTGATCTTCGAGCCGGCCTCGCAGGCCGCGGCCGTGAAGCTGACGAGGCGCGACTTGCGCGCGCCAAGTGATTTGACGCGGGCGGTCGGAAGTTCGACGCCATTGACGGCGAGCGCAACGCTAAAGCCGCCGCCAGCGCTGTGGCCAAGGTTGCGAACACGCACCGTATAGAGCGTCTTTCCGTTCGCCAGCGATCGTGCGCCGACGAAGCTGGTCGCCAAGTCGGGGCGTGTGTCGTGCTGGTTGCAGGCCGGTGATGGCAGCACGACGCGCCTGATCACGCGGCCACTCTTCGAGAGCCAGCGGTGCGTAACCAGCACGCGGTAGCTCTGGCCAACGCTCAGTCCGCCGACTCGCTTCGACCAAACAACGCTGCTGCTGCTGGGCCGGTCCCAAGTGCCAAACATCGGCACGCCCGTGACCGGCTTCCACGCGCCGCCAGCGATCGGCCGCGAGTAAAGATCAAAGCGAAGTTCCATTGAAGCGGCTTTGCTGCCACCAACCATCTTCGAGCTGAAGCTGGCTGAGCGACCGCTGCTGCCGCCGAGCGTGCAGCCTTCGAGCTTGACAGCGGCACTGCCCTTCATGGCGGCGGTCGTTGGCACCGAAGTGGCCGGAAGCGGGGTCTCTGGCGGCGCGGCCGTGTCGGCGACCGCGGAAAGCGGCGCTACAAGGCTAAAGACGGCGACCGATGCGGCACAGATTGTTGCTCGAAGCGAAGGCATACGACCTCATTAACACAGCATTGGCGCAATGGTTGCGGTTCGGGCTGCAGTTTAGGTCAATTGATAGAGCGGACCGTCGCCACCTTCAGGCGCCGTGAGCCGGCCACCCTTGGCAGTAATGGCACCGCACTGAACGCAGTTTGTGTAGTTGACGATCACGTCAACCAGCCCCTCTTCGGGTGCGTCGTCAGGGATCTCGTAGACGCCTGCGGGGCACATCCACTTCCACGTCTCGGCAACTTCGCGCGGCACGTGGGTCTGAACCCGAATGTGGTTGGGCGCATCGTCACGCGTTTGGTTCCCGGTGATGAAGACGCTGGAGAGCTTGTCGAAGGTGTACTTGCCGTCAGGCTGGACGTACTCCTCGGAGGTCTTGCCGATGAACATCGGCTGCGCATCGTTGCGGTGCAGCGACCAGCGCCCGCCAGGGAAGTGCCCCTTCGTGGCAATCATCAGATTGACCAGCGGGCCACCCTTGATCAAGCCCTTGGCAAACGGCTGACGCACGTTGCGAACCTCGTAGAGATCCTTGCCCACAACCGAATCGGCAATTGCGTCTTCATAGTTCTCAAGCGATTCGCCGCGCGCGAGGTTGGCGTAGATCGCCTCGGCAGCGGTAATCCCGGCCTCAATCGCGTAGTTGAGACCCTTCAGAGCGGCGGTGTTGACCATGCCGCCGGCGTCACCGACAACAACGGCGCCAGGCATCGAAAGCTTTGGCATCGCCCAGTAACCGCCGGCAGGCAGCGCCTTTGCGCCCCAAGCGACGCGCTCGCCGCCTTCGAGGATCTTCTTCACCATTGGGTGCGTCTTGAAGGTCTGCAGCATGTCGTGAGCCGATGTCGTGGCGTCGGCGTAATCGAGATCGACGACGAAGCCGATCGAAACCAGATCGTCACCGGTCTTCTCGTCCTTCATCGGGTAGATCCAAGAACCACCGATCTGGTGGTACTTGGCCGAGATCTTCAGCGGCCAGCCGGCGACGGTGTGGATCACTCGGTCGAGCGGCTTGTCGACCTTCCAGACCTCTTTCACGCCGAGCTCCCAAACCTGCGGCTCGCGTCCTGCGCCAAGCTCAAACTCGCGGATCGCGGCGCCGGTAAGGGTGCCCCAACATCCTTCGGAGAGAACGGTTACTTGGGCGGTTACGTCGGCTCCTGGCTCAAAGTTGCCAAGCTGCTCGCCCTCCTTGCCACGACCCTTGTCGCCGGAGCGAACGCCGCGCACGGTTCCGTCCTCCACAAGCAGCTGGCTGGCTGCTGTTTCGGTCAGCAGGTAGGCGCCCTTCTCCTCGGCCTTGGCGGCCATGAAACGACACATACCGGCGACGGAAATCGACTCGTTGCCGTGGTTCTTCAGCGGCGGCGGCGGCGGGATGCGAACTTTCAGCTTGCTGTTGGGCAGCAGGTAGACGGCTTCCTTCTTGATCTCACCGAAGGCAAAGCCCTCTTCGCGCCACTGCTCGCGCGTTACGTCGGGGAAGAGCTTCTCCAGCCCCTCAGGGCGCATCACGGCGCCGGATAGGTTGTGGCCGCCGCAGGTCTTGGCCTTCTCAATCACGGCAACCGGCACTTCGCCGAGCCGCTCAAGCGTCTCCGGATCGTCGGCCAGCAGGTCGAGCAGGCGGTTGGCGCAGGCTAGGCCGGCGGTGCCGCCGCCGACGATCGCTACGCCAACGTCGATCCGTTCATCCTCAGCATCAAGCTCGCGCTTGATGAACTCTGCGGGTGAATCAACCGGAGGCGGATATGACCCTGGAACGACTTTGCCGTTTTTCCCCGCCATCTTCGATCAGGCGCCCTTCTTGGCCTTAACGGCTTCGGTCAGCTTCGGCATGATCTTGTTGAGATCGCCGACAATTCCGAGGTCGCTGAACTCGAAGATCGGCGCGTTTGCATCCTTGTTGATCGCGACGATGTTCTCAGCGCCCTGCATACCGACCTTGTGTTGGATGGCGCCCGAGATACCGGCCGCGAGGTAGAGCTTCGGTGCGACCGTCTTGCCGGTCTGACCGATCTGCCCGGCGTAAGGGAACCAACCAGCGTCGACAACGGCGCGCGTTGCTGCCACGGCCGAGTTGCCGCCGAATGCGGTTGCGAGAGCTTCGCAGAGCTCGAAGCCTTCCTCTGCTCCGAGGCCGCGACCACCGGCGATCAGAACGTCGGCGCCTTCGATGTCAACATCGGCGCCACGCTGCTCGCCGCGGGTGATCATCGTGGCCTGGCCTGAGAACGGTGAGAACTCAACGCTGAGCGATTCGACTGCTGCCGTACCGCCGGTCTCCTTGATTTCAAAGGCGTTCAGTCGGCTGATGATGATGCCGACGTCGCTGCGGAATGAGATCTGCGAGATCGCCGAGTCACCGAGGATCGGGCGCTCAGCGACGAGCTTGCCACCGTCTGCCCGGACAGCGGTGATCTCCATTGCAACGCCTGCGTCGAGACGGGCAGCAAGACCGGCGCCGACCTCGAAGCCGAGCAGTCCGCCGCCGAAGATCGCGTAGCCGTAATCGCCGGCAGCAACAGCGGCTGCCATTGCGTCAACGACCGGCTGTGCGAGCCCTTCGGGGCCCTCGACGTTCAGGACCTTCGTCGCTCCGTAGTTGCCGAGCGTGCCGGCGAGGTCATCGCTGACGCCTTGGCCGACGACGATTGCGTGCGCTTCGCCACCGATCTCGGCGGCCAGCTTTGCGGCCTCCGAAACGGCACCGAGTGAGTTCTTGTTAAAGGCACCTTCGTACTGCAGTGCGTAAACCAGAATGTTGGCCATTTAGATCAGCTTCCTCTCGTCGAGCCAAGCAACGATCTGATCGACCGTCTCGGCTGTGTCTTCGTCTTCGATGATTCGTCCGGCTTCCTTCTTTGGCGGCTCGCTTGAGCCGGTCCACTGAGCGGCGGAGTTGTCGCCGCCGACCTTCGCCGCGTCGATCCCCGAATCGGCTGCCGAAACCTTGTCAAGCGGCTTCTTCTTGGCACCCATGATCGCCTTCAGCGATGGGTAGCGCGGCTCGTTGATCGCGTCACCGACGGAGATAACTGCCGGCAGGTTGATCTCGACCGTGTCGTAGCCGTATTCGGCCTGACGCTCGGCGCGCAGCTTTGTTCCACCTTCAACGTCGATCTTGATCACCTGGGTCAGCGAAGGGAACTCGAGATGGTCGGCGACAACTGCACCGATCGTGTAGCACTCGCCGTCATCGGACTGCTGGCCGAGCAGGACGAGATCGGGGGCTTCCTTCTCGAGCACCTTTGAGAGTGCGTAGCCGGTGGCTGCCACATCTGAGCCGGCGAGTGAATCGTCGGCGAGGTGGATTGAGCGGTCGGCGCCGAGTGAGACGGCCTTGTGCAGCGCGCGCTCAGCCGAGTCAGGGCCCATCGTGACGGCGACGACTTCGTCGACGGCCATCGCTCCGCTCTCCTTCAGCTGCATCGCAGCTTCGATCGCGTGCGTGTCATATGGGTTGAGGTTCTTTTCGCCGCTGCGGTCCATCCGACCCGTTGAAGGGTCGATCTTCTTCTGGACGGCAGCGTCCGGTACTTCCTTAACGAGAACGCAAATTTTCACTTCGTCAATCTCCTATTTCGGCTTGTTTGAAAGTGTATCGGTGGTGTTGACTGACTAGTCAATCGACTTCGAACTACGGGACTAACGAGGTTCTCTCTCCCCTACGGCGCTAACGAGAAAGTCGATGATCTCCTGCGTCGGCGCGCCCGGCGTGAAGACGGCGGCGACGCCAAGCTCTTTGAGCTGCGGGATGTCGTCGGCCGGGATTGTGCCTCCGACCGTCACGACAACGTCGTCGATCCCTTGCGCTCTGAGCAGATCAACGATCTTTGGCACGAGCGTCATGTGGGCGCCGGAGAGAATTGAAAGACCTACCGCGTCGGCGTCTTCTTGGACGACGGTCTCAACGATCTGCTCGGGCGTCTGGTGGAGGCCGGTGTAAATAACTTCCATGCCGGCGTCGCGCAAAGCGCGGGCAATTATCTTGGCGCCGCGGTCGTGGCCGTCGAGGCCGGGCTTGGCGACGACTACGCGGATCTTTTGGGTTGAGGTGGCGGCGGTCATGGAGAGCAGGGCGCGCCCGCTTCGAGCGCACCTCGCGATGGTAGTAGACCGACGCCGCTCAGCGCCTCGTGGCTTTAACGAACCCGAACTGAGAGCTTCATCGCACGATGGATCGTGCAGACGTAAGTGCCGGAACGGGCTTTGACCGAAGCCGAGCCCCTGACGCGCGCGCCAATGTTTGCGCCCGGCCCTACGACGTTGTGCGGCCTGCGACCGCTCCAGACGAAACGCAGCTTCGTTCCCTTCGAAACGGTGACGCTCTTGGGGCCGAAGTAATCGTCACGAACCGAGATTGTCTTCGTGCCGGCCACGCTTGCGTTCTGATCGGCGCCGGCGACGGCGCTGCCCACAGCAGCGCTGAGGGCAACTGCGGCAGTGGCGGCGGTCAAAGTCATTTTGCGATTCATCTGTTTCTTTCCCTCGGGTTAAAAGACCGGTGATTCGGTGTACTTGCCAAACACGTCTTGCAGAGCTTGAACGATTTCTCCTTCAGATGCGTCGGTTCGCGTGCAATCGAGCAGCAATGGCATCAGATTAGCCCCTTCTTGGGCGGCAGCTTCGCGCAGCTTGACAAGCGAGGCTTCGACTGCGGCGCCGTCACGGCGAGCGCGCACGGCATTTAGGCGATCGACCTGGCCGCGCTCCATCGCCGGATCGCTGCGGTGCAGCGCCGTCTGCTCCTCGTCGCCTTCGGTATAGGCATTGACACCAACGACAACGCGGCGGCCCGAGTCGATCTCCTGCTGGAGCTCATAGCTGGCGTCGGCAATTTCGCGCTGCGGGTAATTGGCTTTGACGGCCGCGACCATTCCACCGAGCTCGTCGATCTTCTTGAAGTACTCGTAGACCTCGGCCTCAATCTTGTCGGTGAGAGCCTCGACGAAGTAGGACCCGCCGAGCGGGTCGATCGTGCTGGCAACGCCGGTCTCGTCGGCGATTATTTGCTGCGTTCGCAGAGCCAGTCGAACGGCGTCTTCAGTCGGCAGCGCGAGCGCCTCGTCGTAGCTGTTGGTATGGAGCGACTGCGTGCCGCCGAGCACGCCAGCGAGCGCTTCGATCGCTGTTCGAACGACGTTGTTCAGCGGCTGCTGCGCCGTCAACGAGACGCCGGCCGTCTGCGTGTGAAAGCGCATCAGCCAGCTCTTCGGGTTCTTCGCGCCAAAGGTCTCCTTCAGCTCGCGGGCCCAGATTCGCCTGGCCGCGCGGTACTTGGCGATCTCCTCGAAAAAATCAATCTGAGCGTTGAAGAAGAACGAAAGTCGCGGCGCAAAGTCATCGACGTCAAGGCCGCGCTCGACCGCCTCTTCGACGTAGGTCAGCCCGTCCTTCAGCGTGAATGCCAGCTCCTGCGCGGCAGTCGAGCCGGCTTCACGGATGTGGTAGCCGCTAATTGAGACCGGATGCCAGCGCGGCATCTGCTGCGAGCACCACTCGATCATGTCGCCCATAATCCGCATCGCCGGATCGATCGGGAAGCACCACTCCTTCTGCGCGATGTACTCCTTGAGAATGTCGGCCTGAATCGTGCCCGCGAGCTGCTGCGGCGGCACGCCCTCACGCTCGGCGGCGACGACGTAGTAGGCCAGCATGATCGCCGCCGGCGCGTTGATCGTCATTGAGACCGAAACCTCGCCGAGGTCGATCCCCTTGTAAAGCGTCGTCATGTCCTCGACCGTGTCAACGGCGACGCCTTCGCGACCGACCTCGCCCAGGGATAGCGGACTGTCGGAGTCGTGGCCCATCAGCGACGGCATGTCAAAGGCGGTCGAGAGCCCGGTCTGCCCGTGGTCGAGCAGATAGTGGAAACGCTCGTTGGTCTCCTCGGCGCTGCCGAAGCCGGCGAACTGGCGCATCGTCCAGAGCCGACCGCGGTACATCGACGGGTAGACGCCGCGCGTAAACGGGTATTGCCCCGGCAGCCCAATCTGCTCGTCGGCGTTCTCGGGCAGGTCGGCTTCGGTGTAGAGCGGCTCGACTGGAGTGCCGGAGAGCGTCGTGAAAGAAACGTCGCGCTGAGGCGCGGCCTCGAAGGCCTCACGCCACTGCTGTTCGGGCGAGTCGTCGCCTGCGGGGGTCTGCGCCATTGCGGGAAGAATACGCCCAGCCCGATCGGACTGGGAGTGGGGTCAGTCTTCGCGGGCGATCTCGCCAAGCAGGCCGCGGGCAATTACGAGCCGCTGAATCTCGCTTGTTCCTTCGTAGATCTCGGTGATCTTGGCGTCGCGGAAATAGCGCTCGGCCGGGAAGTCCTTGGTGTAGCCGTAGCCGCCAAGGATCTGGATCGCTTCGCCGGTCCAGTGGCGCGCGACGCGGCTGGCAAAGAGCTTCGCCTGCGCTCCCTCGATCGTGTGCGACAAACCGGCGTCCTTGAGCCTTGCCGCGCGCAGAGTCAGCGCGCGCGCCGCCTCAATCTCAGTCTGCATCTCGGCGAGCTTCTGCTGGATCGCGCCGAAACCGCCGATCGGGCGGCCGAACGCGACTCGCTCCTTGGCGTAGCCGACGGCCAAGTCGAGCGCCGCCTGGGCGATTCCGGTCGCCTGCGCAGCGATCCCGATCCGGCCGCCGTCGAGCGTCGAGAGCGCGATCTTCATTCCGTCGCCGGGCTCGCCGAGCCGTTCGACCGGTGTCGCGTCGAAGCCGATGTCGGCGGTCGATGAGGAGTGCTGGCCGAGCTTCTCGGCCTCTCCCAGCAGCGTCATCCCGGCTGCGCCGCGGCGCGCGACGAAGGCGCTCGGCTTCATCGCGGCGGCCGGATCGAGCGCGAAGACAGTGAAGTTGTGGGCCTGGGAGCCGTTGCTGACCCATTGCTTGGTGCCGCTGAGCAGCAGCTCGCCGCCTTGCTCTTCAACCCGGCTGAGCATCGCGCCGGCGTCGCTGCCGGAGCCGGCCTCGGTCAACGCGAAGGAGGCGATCTCGTGCCCTTGGGCGAGCGGCGGAACGAGCCGCTGGCGCTGCTCTTCGCTGCCGTGAACGACGATCGGCATCGTTCCTGCCCCGGTGTGAACGGCGAGCGCAGTACCAAGCCCGGCGTCGGCGCGCGAGATCTGCTCGAGCACCAGCGTGTAAGAGACAAAGTCGGCGCCGCTGCCGCCGAGCTCAGGTGGAACGCAGACCCCCATCAAGCCGAGCTCTCCGAGCGCCGTGAGCGTTTCGCGCGGTAACTCGTGGTCGCGATCCCAGCGCGCCGCCTGCGGGGCGACCTGCTCGTCGGCAAAGCGGCGAGCGAGCTCGCCGATCTCGCGCTGCTCGTCGCTGAGAAATTCGATGCTCATCAGCGCTTCCAAGGGGTTCGCAGCCGCGGTCCGGCGGGCGGAGCGGCGCTGCGACGGGCGGCAACGGTGCGCCCGGCTGTTCCGACCAGCCCCATCAGGGCGAGCGCGCCAAGCGCCAGCAGCTTGCGGCCCAGCTGGTCGAAGCGCAGCACCTCCCAGCCTTCTTCGGCGGCGATCGCTTCAAGTTCGCTGTCGGGGTTGACGGCGACGGCGTGGCCGACCAGCTTCAGCATCGGCAGATCGGATTCGGAATCGGAGTAGGCGTAGGAGGCTGCGAGATCAATCCGCTCACGCTCTGCCAGCTCAACCATCCGCTGGGCCTTGCCGTCGCGGTAGGGGAAAACGTCGGCGTCGCGGCCGGTCATCTTGCCGTCGACTATCTCCGGGACGGCGCCGATTCCGCCGTCGAAACCGAGAACGTCGCTGAGCATCTCGGCGACGATCTGCGACGAGGCCGTGGCGATGTAGACCTTGCGCCCGGCGTCCTGATGGTCGTAGGCGATCTCCAGCATCTGCGGGTACAGCCGCGGCAGAACGCCTGCCAGCACCTCCGGCATCATTCGCCGCAGCTCCATTGCGTCGCGGCCGGCGACCAGCTCGGAGAGCCGCTCGCGAATGGCGTCGGTCGACTCGTCGGTTGAGCCGCGCAGACGGAACTTAAGGTTCGCCCCGACCAGCCGAACCATCTGCCGTCGACTGACGATCCCTGCATCCACGGCAGCGCGTGCCCAGTAGATCCCCGACGAGCCCGCCACGAGCGTGCGGTCAAGGTCGAAGAATGCTGCTGCCTGTTTGGCCGGCTCCATCGAGCCTTACTCTAGGCGCCGTTGACGCGCACGATGATTGCGTCGCCCTGCCCGCCGCCGGAGCAGATTGCTGCGCAGCCAAGCCCGCCGCCGCGGCGACGGAGCTCATGGACGAGCGTGCCGACGATGCGTGCACCGGAGGCGCCGATCGGATGGCCGAGCGCAACGGCGCCGCCGTTGACGTTGACCTTCTCCTCATCGATCCCAAGCACGTTGATCGAGTTGAGCGCCACCGAAGCGAAGGCCTCGTTGATCTCCCAGAGGTCGATGTCGCCAGGCTGAAGCCCGGCCTTGTCGAGCGCCTTCAGTGAGGCGCTCGCCGGAGTCGTTGCGAGGTATGCGAAGTCGTTTGCCGACTGTGCGTGAGCGACGATCTCAGCGAGCGGCTCATGGCCGTTGGCTTCAGCCCACTCATCGGAGGCGACGACGATCGCGCCGGCGCCGTCATTTACTCCTGGCGAGTTGCCTGCCGTGTGGCTGCCTTCCTTGCTGGCAAGCCCTGGAAGCTTGGCCAGCGTCTCAAGCGAAGTCTCGCGACGCGGCGCCTCATCGACTTCAACGACGGTGTCGCCCTTGCGGCTCGAAATCGTCACCGCGACGATCTCCTCCGGCAGGCGGCCGTCATCGGTCGCGGCGATTGCCAGCTCGTGAGAGCGGACGGCCCAGCGGTCAAGGTCGGGGCGCGAAAGCTCAAGCTCGTCGCCGATCTCGGTCGCTTCATCGAACATTTGGCGGCCGGAGAACGGGTTCGTGAGGCCGTCGTTGACCATCGAATCAAGCGCTTTTGTCTCGCCCATGCGGAAGCCGAAACGGGCGCCGGGCAGCAGGTAGGGAGCGTTCGACATCGATTCCATCCCGCCGGCAACGCCCACCTCGACGTCTCCCGCGCGGATTCCCTGGTCGAGAATGACGAGCGCGCGAATGCCCGAAGCGCAGACCTTGTTGACGGTCTCCGAGGAGACCTCCTTCGGAATTCCGGCTGCGATCTGAGCCTGGCGTGAAGGAATCTGACCCTGACCGGCCTGAATTACCTGGCCCATAACAACGTGGTCAACCTGCTCCGGCGCGACGCCGGAGCGCTCCAGCGCAGCGGCGATCGCGATGCCGCCGAGTTCGGTTGCAGGCATCGAGGCCAGCGCGCCGCCCATCTTTCCAACGGGAGTGCGGGCGGTTCCGAGAATTACGGTCGTAGGCATTGGGGCTCCTGATCAACTGGCGGTCGTGGGAGGGCGATATTAGTCGGGCAGGGCCGCCGGCGACAACTGGCCACGAATTATCCGTAGGGTTGCGGCATGGATTTCGCTCTATCCGACGACCACCAGCTGCTGCGCCAGACGGTTCGCGACTTCGCCGAACGCGAGATCGCTCCGATCGCGGAGGAGCTCGACAGAACAAAATCTTTCCCCTACGAGATAGTCAGGCAGATCGGAGAGCTCGGCTGGATGGGGATCGCCTTCCCCGAGCAGTACGGCGGCGGCGGCTCGGACACTCTCGCTTACGCGATCTGCGTTGAGGAGCTGGCCCGGGTCGATTCATCGATCGCAATTACGCTCTGCGCGCACTCCTCACTGGGAATCCAGCCGATCGCGCTGTTTGGCAGCGACGAACAGAAAGAGCGGCTACTGCCTGAGCTCTGCGCCGGCGCCAAGCTCGGCGCCTTCGGCCTTACCGAACCTGAGGCCGGCTCCGATGCCGGCGCGCTGCGCACCCGCGCCGTGCTCGAGGACGGCGAATGGGTGATCAACGGCTCAAAGCAGTTCATTACTAACGCCGGAACCGAGATTTCAGGCCACGTCGCGATCACCGCGATCACCGGAGAGACCGACGGGCGGCCGGAGATTTCGAACATCATCATCGAGAACGGAACGGCCGGCTACGAGCAGGGCGAGCCGTACCGCAAGATGGGCTGGAACGCGTCGGACACACGGCCGCTGACTTTCGACGACTGCCGCGTGCCGGAAGCAAACCTGCTCGGGCCGCGCGGCGCCGGCCTGCGCCAATTTCTGAAGGTGCTCGATTCGGGCCGGATCGGCGTTGCGGCGATGGGCGTTGGGCTGGCGCAGGGCGCGCTCGACGAGGCGATCAAGTATTCGGCCGAGCGGCAGGCGTTCGGCCAACCGATCGGCCAGTTCCAGACGATCGGCGCGAAGCTGGCCGACATGGCGACAGAGATTGAGGCCGCACGACTGTTGACCTACAAGGCAGCTTGGGAGAAGGACGAAGGGATGAACTTCAGCCTCACGGCAGCCCAGGCAAAGCTGAAGACCGGCCGCCTGGCAGTGCGCTGCGCGGAGGAGGCGGTTCAGATCCACGGCGGCTACGGATACATCGAGGAGTACCCGGTCTGCCGTTTCTACCGCGACGCAAAAGTGCTGACGATCGGCGAGGGCACCGACGAGATTCAGCAGATGGTGATCGCCCGCGCGCTGACGAGCTGACCGTGGAAGACCGGCTGCCGTGAGCGAAGCCGCAGCCCCAATCGCAGAGTTCGAGCCGGGTCGGCTGGCGCGCGCGTCGTCACGCGGCAGCGGCCGCTCGGGGCTGCTGGTGTTCGTGATCTGCTTCGTCGTCTACCTCGCGGGGATAGGCCTGCCGGCTACACCGCAGGCGCAGTTCGCGCCGGCCGAGACGCGGATCCTGCTGACGACGACCTCATTGCTCGACGACGGCAACTTCGAGCTGACAAACCAGTACCGCGACCGAGCGTGGAGAACCTTCGGCGGCTCTCCGGTGCAGCCGGCAGGCGTGCTGGTCAACGGCAGCTTGATCGAACCCCACGGATTCCTCTTCCCGGCGCTGCTCGCCCCGGCCTACGCGCTCGGCGGCACGGCGCTGGTGCAGGCACTGCTGGCGCTAATCGCGGCGCTGGGAATTGTCGCGGCGGCGGCGCTGGCGCGCAGATTGGTGCCCGACCCGTGGGCCAGCGGGGCGGCGATCGCCGTCGGCTGCAGCCCTCCGATGATGATTGCTGCGACTGCCGTCCGGCCGGCCGCGACTTGCGCGGCGATAGTGGCCGCCGCGGCGCTGCTGGCGCTGCGCGTTCGCGAATCACCTGGCACCCGCCCAGCCCTAGGCGCGGGCACGCTTCTGGCACTGCTGCCGTGGGTCGGGCTGGTAGGAATCCTCCCCGGCGTCGTGATCGCAGTTGCTCTCTTTCGCTGGCTGCGGCGCCGTTCGCGCGGCTGGATCGGCTTGATTGCGATCGAACTGGTTCTCGTCTCGGTCGTCTTCTATGTCTCAATCAACGCCCGCCTCTTCGGTGGCCTGACGCCGATGGCGGCTTCGGCAATCTCCAACCCGCCGACCGGCGCCGCCAACATCGCCGATTACATCGAGCGTCTGCCCCGAGTGGTGGAGCTGTTCATCACGCCGCAGCTGGGCCTGCTGCTGACCGCTCCACTGCTGGGGTTTGCTTTCGTTTCAGTCGCGCTCGCATGGCGCTCGCGCCGCGCACGGCTGGCGCGGGCGCTGCCCGAGGCGGCCGACGTTGAGGTTGCAGCTCAGCTGATGGCGGCAATCTGCGCCGCCGCGGTAGTCGCCGCGATCTTCTTCCTGCCGAGCCTCAGCGGCCTCTCGCCCGGAGAGCCGCTGGT
>CAJBIG010000190.1 GCA_903953065.1 uncultured Solirubrobacterales bacterium | reverse complement strand
TGTTGGCGAGATTGACGACGACAGCCGAGCCGTACTCGTCGTGAAGCACGGTCGTCGAGGTGACCTTGATCCTGGCATTCTGCTTCGTCACCTTGAGCCCCTCGACGTTGAGCAGCTTCTTCGCGTTGAGCGAGAGTCGCTGGCTCGTCTCTTGGGTCGACTCGCAAGCGGAGAGCCCGCCGATCGCCGCCAGCAATGCTGCAGCTGTGATCGCCAAGCGGAAGATCATCCGAAGGCGCCACCGATGTAGTCGCGCGTCCGCGCGGCCTTCGGGTTGTCGAAGAGATCGTCGGTCGGCCCGTATTCAACGAGGTCACCGAGATACATGAAAGCGACGTGATCGCCGACGCGGTAGGCCTGCTGCAAGTTGTGTGTAACGATCACGATCGCCAGCTCCTTGCGCAGCTCGACGATCAGCTCTTCGATCACGTTCGTCGATTTCGGGTCGAGCGCCGAGCAGGGCTCGTCCATCAGCAGAACTTCAGGCCGCGCCGCTAACGCGCGAGCGATGCAGAGCCGCTGCTGCTGACCACCCGAGAGCCGCAGCGCCGGGTGGTCGAGGTTCGAGGCGACCTCGTCGTAGAGGCCGGCGCGCTGTAGCGCATCGACGACGTAGGGCTCAAGCACCTTCTTCTTCGGCCGCTTTGAGCCCTGCTCGCGCAGCGCGTAGGCGACGTTGTCGAAGACCGACATCGGGAACGGGTTGGGCTGCTGGAAGACCATTGAAACGCGGCGACGGTGCTCTGTCACTTCGAGCGAATCAATGTCGGTGCCGTCGAGCGTGATCAAACCTTCACGCCGAGCCGTGCCGGTAAGCTCAGTCAAGCGGTTGAGCGTCCGCAGCAGCGTCGTCTTGCCGCAGCCGGAAGGCCCAATCAGCGCCAGCACTTCGCCTTGGCGGATCGGTAGCGAGACGTGCTTAACGGCGTGGTTATCGCCGTAGTAGACGCTCAGATCGGAGATCGTCATCCGCTCGGGTCCTGCCACGCCGCGCGCCGGCCGACCGGCGGCAGCGAGGCTGCGGTCTCCGGTGTTGGCGATTGCGACCGCATCCTGAGATGGCGGCAGCGCGACCGTCGGCTGGCTGTCGAGTGTGATCCGTCGGATCGGCGGGGGCATCGTTCCGTTGGCAGGCTCGTCTGTGGTCTGCGCGGTACGCGCGGTCGATTCATGCGGGTCGATCATCAGCGGGCTCCCAGCCTCGAGGTTTCTAGTCCGGTCTTCGCGCCACTACGGGCGATCAGGTCAACGGCAAAGTTCAGAGCCAGCACAATCAGCAGCAGCACGAATGCCGCGGCGTAGGCCTTTTGCGGCGCGTTTCCTTCACCTGCCGGTGAGTTGTTGTAGACGTAGCTGGTGAGCGTGCCGCCGGTTCCTTTGAGTACGTTCAGCCCGGGGACGTCGCCCTCTGGATCAAGCGTCAGTGATGCGCCGAGCAGCACGACGATGATCGCCGTGTCACCGGCGATGCGGCCCATTCCGAGCGCTGCGCCGGTCGAGATGTTGGCCTTCACAGATGGAAGAAGCACACGGCGAATCGTCGCTGCCTTGGTCTTGCCGAGCGCGTAAGAGGCTTCGCGAATGTGGAGCGGAATCGACTGCAGCCCTTCGCGCGTCGCAGCGAAGACCATCGGCAGGGCGATCAGCGACATCGCAGCGCCGGCGGTTAGGAACGAGCGGCCAAAGACAGCGCCGCCAGCGGTAAACGACATCCAACCGAAGATGCTCTGCTGGAAGAGGACGAGGCCGAAGAGCGCGATCACGATGTCGGGGGTGCCGGCGATGATCTCGATCCCCGAGTCGATCAGCCGCGCCAGCCAGGTCGGGCGACCGTATTCGACGATCCACGTCGCAGCACCGATCGCGATCGGTGTAGCGATCGCGATCCCGATCAGCGTGATCAAAATCGTACCCAGCAGCGGGTCAAGGAAGCCGCCGCTGGACGATTGGTCAATATCGGCCGTCGGGCTGGTGAGAACTAGTTGGGGGCGCAGATATTGAATCCCCTTGAAGGCCATGTAGGCGAGAATTCCAATCCCGATCGCGCAGAGCAGTAGCCCTGCCGCCCACATCAGCACGTAGCCGATCCGGTCGGTTAGTCGCCAGGTGCTGATCGACTCATTGACGCGCTTCTTCTTCGGTGATCTGCCTTGGCGGCCACCGCCGCCAGGTGAGCGAGGTAGCGGTAGTGGTGGAAGCGGCGGCGCTGTTCCGCCTGGGCGTGTCGGGACGCTCATTACGACCTCGTTCCGTATTTCTTCAGTGGTTGTTTGGCGATCCAACTACCGAGCGAGAGGAAGAAAGCGCCAAGCAGCAGCACGAGCGCCATCGCGTAGAGGCTGGACTGCATAGCCGGGGCGTTGATCGACTCGGCATTTTCAACGACGGTCGCGGCCATCGTACGAACCGGCTCGAAGAAGAAAAGAAGACCATCGAGCGGGTTCGGCGAGAAGCCCTTCGAGCCAGCGACCATCGAGATCATGATCGCCTCGCCAAGTGCGCGGGCAGTTGCCAGCACGGCGCCAGCGATGATCGCTGGGCGGGCCGCGCGGACCGTGACGGTCCACATCGCGCGCCAGCGGTTAACGCCGAGAGCAAGGGCGCCCTCTTTCCAAGCGCGTGGAATTGAGTGCAGCCCGTCGACCGTGATCGCGATCATGATCGGCGTGATCATCACTGTCAGTACCGCGATCGCGACGCCAAGGCCGGTGCCGGAGAGCGGAATCACGAATTGCACCGAGCTCTTCTGCTCCGCGGTGATCACGCTGTTGCCGATGAAGGGGGCGAGCACGAGAATCCCAATAAGCCCGTAGATGACGGAGGGGACTGCGGCCAGCAGTCGCACGACGGGCACGATCACGCGGCGAATCCGTTCGGGGGCAAACTCGACGATAAAGATCGCCGACAGAAGCGAAAAGATGAGGCCAAAGAAGGTGGCGAAGAAGGTCGTCAGAAGCGTCGCGTAGATCAGCGGCCAAGCGCCGAGCTCGTATTCGGCGGGGCTTGGGTTGGCCCCCGAGTTGACCATTGCATCGAGCTGCTGGTCAACGACTCCCTTAGAGGAGAACCACGAAAGCCCGTTGTTGGCAAATGAAGGCCACGCCTTGATCGCGATGAACACGAGCATGAAGACGATTACGGCCAGCACAGAACAGGCAAGCGCGCCGAGCAGC
>CAJBIG010000189.1 GCA_903953065.1 uncultured Solirubrobacterales bacterium | reverse complement strand
TTTCGTTCCTGATCGTCTTCCTGCTCTATTGCACCTACCAGCCGCTGCGCTTCTCGATTGAAGACCCCGAGCGTCAAGCCCGCTATGCAGCCGTCTTTGCCGTCGTCGCCGGCGTCTTCGTGCCGCTTAACTTCATCGCCGTGCGGCTCGCCAGCCCGCTGATTCACCCGCGCGTGCTCAGCAGCTCTGGCGATTCATTGCCGGGCGACATGCGAATCGCCTTCTACAGCGCCCTGGTTGGAGTTGCGCTGCTCTTCATCACAATCTGCAAATACGAGATGTCCTCGAAGCACAGCCGCGCGCAGCTTGCCGCACTGCGGCGCAGCCTCGGCGGCGAAGGCAACGAGCCCGCCCCTGCCCGCAGCGCAGCGCCAAGGATTGCAATCAAATGAGCAACACACTGCCGCCCAACACCGGCTACGTGGCCGCCGCCTACCTCGTCTTCCTTTTCATCCTGCTGATCTACATCGTGATCATGGCGATCCGCGCTGCGCGCGTTGAGCGTGAACTGGCCGAACTGCTGACGCAATCGCAGCAGCGGGCAGCAGCGAAGACTGAAGAGGGCAGCCAGTGACCGAGCTGCTGGCAATCGGCATCTCGCACAAGACCGCTCCGGTCGCGCTGCGTGAGCGCGTCGCGCTGACCGACGTTGAAGCTGAACGGTTCGTCCGTGAGCTCGTTTCCAGTGAGGAGCTTCGCGAAGCGGTCGTGATCTCAACCTGCAACCGCACCGAGGTATACATCGTTGCTCGCAACTCCGTTGACGCTGAGAGCGTGCTGCTGAGCAAGCTTGCAGCGCGAGCCGGGATCCGCCCCACCGAACTCGTTGACATCGTTTACTCGCCGCGCAACTGCGACGCCGCGCGGCACCTCTTCCGCGTAACCGCCGGCCTCGATTCGATGATCGTCGGTGAGAACGAGGTTCAGGGCCAAGTCCGCCGCTCCTACGAGGGCGCCCTGGCAGCAGGGACGACAGGCCCGTTCACCAACCGCCTCTTCCGTGCCGCGCTCCAAGCTGGCAAGCGCGTGCGAACCGAGACGGCACTGGGAACTGCGCGCGTCAGCATCCCTTCGATCGCAGTCGCACTTGCCGAGGAGACGGTCGGCGACTTGAGCCAGAGCAGCGTTGTTGTAATCGGTGCCGGCGAGACCGCCGAACTTACGGCGCGGGCACTCAGCGAGCAGGGCGTGACGACGATGTTCGTCGCCAACCGCCGAATCGAGCGCGCCCGCGAACTGGCTCAGCGCTTCGGTGGCGACGTTGGCTCGCTCGACGAGCTGCCACAGCGAATGATCGATGCCGACATCGTCGTCGCCTCAACTTCATCGCCGCACCCGATCATCGGCGTCAGCGAGCTCGAGATGATGATGGAGTCACGCGACGGTCGAGCGCTGCTGCTGATCGACATAGCCGTTCCGCGCGACATTGAGGATGGCTGCAACGAGATCCCTGGCGTGCGCGTACTGAACATGGACGACCTTCAAAACGCTGCCGCCCGCAACCTGCAGGTGCGTGAAGGCGAGCGCGAGCAGGCCTCGGAGATCATCGAAGACGAGATAGATCGCTTCTCCGGTTGGATGGCCCAGCAGGGCGCTACGCCGACGATTGCCGCGCTGCGCGAGCACGGCTCGTCGATCGTTGAACAGGTCTTGGCCGAGAATGACGGCCGCTGGGAGAGCGCCTCCTCGCGCGACGTCGTGCGCGTCGAGGCGATCGCCCGCGCCGTGATGCAGCGGCTCCTCCACGAGCCGACGATCCGCACCAAGGCATTGGAGCAGGGCGGCGGCCACGGACGGATCGCCGTGCTGCGCGAGCTCTTTGGCCTCGATGAGGTGCCGGAAGAGGCCGCCGGGTCAAGCTCCGCTGCAGCCGAGGCAGATTTTGGTCAGGCCGCGGAGGTCCGCCCGCTTCGGCGTGAGTCGTGAAGCTGGGAACCCGCGGCAGCGCTCTGGCGCTGGCGCAGGCGGGTACGATCGCAGCGGCGATTGAGGGCTGCGAGCTGGAGACGATCACGACGTCCGGCGACCGCGGCTTCGACGCCAACGACGACAAGGAGCGCTGGGTTCGGGAACTTGACGCCGCGCTGCTCGATGGCCGCATTGCTTTAGCGGTTCATTCGGCGAAGGACCTTCCGGCAAGGCTCGCTGACGGGCTCGTGATCGCCGCTACGCCAGCGCGGGCCAACCCGTTCGACGTGCTCTGCGGCGCCGGATCGCTCGAGCAGCTTGCCGATGGAGCGCGCATCGGCACAAGTTCGGTTCGCCGCTCGGCGCAGCTTCGCGCGCTCCGCGATGACCTTCAGATTGACGAGCTGCGCGGCAACGTCGACACGCGGTTGGCGGCGCTGGAAGGCGACAAATACGACGCTATCGTGCTCGCAATGGCAGGTCTTGAGCGACTCGGTCGCGCCGGAGAAGCAGGGGCGCTGCTAGATCAGATGATTCCTTCAGCCGGCCAAGGGACACTCGCGATCACGGCGCGTGAAGGCGACAGCGAATCGATTGCTGTGGCGCTCGCGCTCGACGACGCAGCGACGCATCGCGCGCTGGCCGCCGAGCGCGCACTGATCGAAGTGCTCGAAGCCGACTGCCACACGCCGGTCGGGGCGCACGCCACCGTTGAAGCGCAAGCAATGACGCTGGCCGCCTTCGTCGGGCGCGCCGACGGATCGGCTTGGCTTCGCGACGAGCTGACAATCAGCGACGGCTCGAGCACGCCGGAGCAGCTCGGGCGCGAAGTTGGCCAGCGGATGCTCGCCGCCGGGGCCAACGAGGTGCTTGGGCGATGAGCGCCACTGCCGGAACCGTCTATCTGGTTGGCGCAGGCCCTGGCGATGAGGGGCTGATGACTTTGCGCGGCGCCGAACTGCTGTCCAGCGCCGACGTGATTCTTCATGACCAGTTGATCGGGCCACGCGCTCTCGAGCACGCGCGCAGCGACGCTGAACTGATCGACGTCGGCAAGATCGGCGGCGGCAAACAGGTGCCGCAAGAGGTAACGAACGAGCTGATCATCGAACACGCCATCGCCGGGCGCAGCGTCGTGCGGCTCAAGGGCGGCGACCCATTCGTCTTTGGTCGCGGCGGCGAAGAGGCGATCGCCTGCCTCGAGCGCGGGATCGCCGTCGAGGTGGTTCCCGGCGTGACGGCTGGGATTGCGGCCTCGGCCTACGCAGGCATTCCGGTGACACAGCGCGGCGTCTCCAGCGCCGTCGCGTTCGTAACCGGCCATGAGAATCCCGACAAGCCTGAGACGCAGATCGACTGGCCGGCGCTGGCCGCCTTCCCCGGCACGCTCGTCTTCTACATGGGCGTGCGCAGCCTTGGGCGAATTGCCGAAAAGCTGATTGCCGGAGGTCGCCCCGGCGAGCAGCCGGTAGCTGTAATTGAGCGCGGAACGTTCGCCGCCCAACGTGAAGTCGTTGGCACGCTCGCGACTATCGCCCGGATCGCCGAGGAGGCAGAGATCAAGGCGCCTGCGATCAGCGTGATCGGCGACGTCGCAGCGCTAGGCGAGCAGATCGGCTGGCGCGACGCGGCCCGCCCGCTCGCTGGAACGACGATCGCCGTAACGCGCGCCCGCGCTCAGGCGAGCGCTCTGGCCTCGCGGCTCAGCAGCCTTGGGGCCGATGTCGTTGAAGCTCCGGCAATCAAGATTGAGCCGCTAAGCCCGACGCTTCCGGACTTGACGAAGTACGACCTTCTCTGCCTGACCAGCCCGAACGGCGTCGAGCAGCTCTTCGCAGCGCTGGGCGATGCGCGCGACCTGGCCGGCTTAACCGTTGCCGCGATTGGGCCGGGAACGGCGCGGGCGCTGCTGGCCCACGGGATCAAGGCCGATGTCGTTCCGGACCGCTCGATCGCCGAAGCGCTCGTTGAAGCGCTCGAAAGCGTTCCGATCCAGCGCGCCTTGATCGCCCGCGCCGAAGAGGCGCGCGACGTTCTGCCGGACGCGCTGCGCGCACGCGGCGCCGAGGTTGATCTGCTGGCGCTCTACCGCACGGTCGCCGAGCCGCTCGATGATGATGCCCGCGCCGCGGCGCTCGGCGCCGACTACGCAACCTTCACCTCTGCCTCCTCGGCGCGCTTCTTTCACGAGGCGGCGGGAACGCTCGACGGGCCGCGGCTTGTTTCGATCGGTCCGGTCACCAGCGAGCAGCTGCGCGAGCTCGGATACGAACCGACGATCGAGGCGAGCGACCACACGCCCGACGGCTTGGTTGCGGCGTTGATCGCCGATGCGTCAACAAGGTAGGTTCGCTCAATGGAGCTTGAGCGCAACTTCTACCGCACAGAGCGCTGACCGATGTCGCGGCCGATCACCTTCCTGACCGACTACGGCTACGACGATGAGTACGTCGGCGTCTGCCACGCCGTGATCGCCCAGCGCGCCCCGGCCAGCCGGATCTTCGACATTACTCATGGCATTGAACGCCACGATGTGCGCAGCGGCGCGCTTGTCCTGCGCCGATCGCTCCCTTACTTCCCGGCCGGTGTTCACCTTGCCGTCGTCGATCCTCAGGTTGGCGGCAGGCGGCGCGGGATCGCGGTCCGCACCGCCGACGAAGAGCGCTTCTTCGTCGCGCCCGACAATGGCCTCGTCTCGCTCGCCACTCAACGCTTCGGCGGCATAGTCGAAGCGGTCGACATCTCCGGCACGCCGCAGCGGCTGGAGCCGACA
>CAJBIG010000188.1 GCA_903953065.1 uncultured Solirubrobacterales bacterium | reverse complement strand
GCGATCTCTGCCACGTCGCTGCCTTTCAACATCGCCCACGCGCTCGGCAACGTCGTCTTCGCCTTGGCGTTCGGGCCGGCGCTGCTGCGCGCCGTGATGCGTTACCGCACTCGGCTCGAAGTCAGCTGGAGCGAGCCGGCTCCACGGAGCGCCGCAACCGAGGGCGGTGGCGTCGCCACCGCGCCGCTCGCCGTCATCGCCGTCGCACTTGTCGTTGCCGCGGCAGCTTTCGTGCCTGCCAGCGCGCAGGCGGCCAGCTCGCCGCTGCGCGCCGCCCGCTACCTCGTTGCGGCGCAGAACAGCGACGGCGGCTGGGGCTCTTCGGGTGGAGCGCGCACCAACGCGGTTCAGACCTCATGGGCTGTGGTCGGATTGGCCGCCGCCGGGTACGACCCGCTCAGCGTCCGCCGCCGTGGTCGTTCGCCGCTTACGCTGCTGCGCAGGTGGGCTTACCGTGCCCGGACAACGGCCGACATCGAGCGGACGGCCCTCGCGCTCGCGGCGGCTGGGCTCAGTCCATCAACAGGAGGCCTGCTGACGAGGCTTAAGCGCAGCCAGCGCGCCGACGGCTCGTTCGCCGGAATGATCAACTTGACCTCTTACGGGCTACTCGCCCTGCGGGCCAGCGGCCGCAGCGCTCGCAGCAGCTCGGTGCGCAGAGCGGCCAGATGGATTACGCGGCGCCAGAACCGCGATGGCGGCTTCAACTTTGCGCGCCGCGGTGGCATCAGCTCGGTCGATGACACGGCCGGCGCGCTTCAGGCAATCGCCGCCGCCGGGCTCAGGCGCGGACGTTCGGCGCAGCGAGCAGGCCGCTATCTGGCGGCGCGCCAGAACCGCGACGGCGGCTACCCGCTTCAACCAGGTGGCCCCTCGAACGCTCAATCTGCGGCGCTGGCGGTTCAAGCGCTCGTTGCTGTTGGTCGCAACCCCGACCGCCAGCGCCGTCGCGGCGCCCGTTCGCCACTCAGTTACATCCGTTCGCTGCAGAGTTCGCGAGGGTCGATCCGCTATTCGCGCAGGAGCTCGGCGACTCCGGTCTGGGTCACTTCGCAGTCGCTCGCGGCGCTCGCCAAGCGAGCTCTTCCGGTCAGGATCATCCGGCGGTGAGCGCCACCGCGCCATTAGTGGCCAATTAGCGGCAGGCGCGAGTCGCCGCCGCCACCGGATCGTTTAGGTTTCGCTATCCCGAATGCGTATCGCCGTCCCAACAGAACACGACGCCGACGAGCGCCGCGTAGCTCTAGTCCCTGAAGTCGTGCGCAAACTCAGCGGCCGTGGGCTCGAGGTTGCGATTGAGCGTGGCGCCGGCGAGCGGGCGCTGATCAGCGACGACGCGTTCGAAGAGGCAGGCGCAGTGATGATCGACGGCGCCGAGGTTTGGAAGTCCGACGCAGTGGTCACGATCGCGCCGCCAAAGCCTGAGCAGATCTCGTCAATGAACGAAGGCGCTCTGCTGGTCGGCTTCCTCGCGCCACTGACGAGCGCGCCAACGGCGGCCGCTGCGCGCGAAGCCAAGGTGACTGCGTTCGCGATGGAAGCGGTTCCGCGGATCAGCCGCGCGCAGGCGATCGATGCGCTCTCATCGCAGAGCAACGTCGCCGGCTACGAGGCCGTAATCCTCGCCGCTGAAGAGCTGACGCGATTCTTCCCGATGTTGATGACTGCGGCTGGAACGATTCCGCCGGCCAAGGTTCTCGTTCTGGGGGCTGGCGTCGCCGGCCTTCAGGCGCTGGCAACGGCACGCCGCCTTGGCGCAGTCGCAACCGGCTATGACGTTCGCCCCGAGGTCGCCGAGCAGGTTGAGTCGCTCGGCGCATCGTTTCTCGACCTCGGCATTGAGGCTTCCGGCGAGGGCGGCTACGCGCGCGAGCTTTCCGACGAAGAGCGCGCCGCTCAGCAGCAGGCGCTCAATGAAGCGATCACAGGATTTGACGTTGTAATCACAACCGCCTTGGTTCCCGGCCGCCCGGCGCCGAAGCTGATCTCGGCCGCAGCCGTTGAGGGGATGCGCGCCGGCTCGGTGATCGTTGACCTCGCCGGTGAGAGCGGAGGTAACTGCGAGCTGACCGTTGCCGGTGAGAAGACGATCATCCACGGCGTCACGATTCTTTCGCCGCTGAACCTCCCGGCGCAGATGCCAGAGCACTCGTCGCAGCTCTACGCGCGCAATGTTCTGGCTCTACTCGATCTGATGATCAACGAGGGCGAGGATGGCGTGGCGACGACGCTGGAACCAGACTTTGAGGATGAGATCATCAGCGGTGCCTGCATCGCCAAGAGCGGAGAGATTGTTCACCCCGGAGCGAAGGCGGCGGTCGAAGGCGCCGCCGGCGCATAGGAGGCCGCAGCCGTGTTCATCACCAATGTCGCGATTCTCGTGCTGGCCGGTTTTGTCGGCTACGCAGTGATCTCAAAAGTCCCCAACACGCTGCACACGCCGCTGATGTCCGGCACCAACGCGATTCACGGGATCGTCGTCCTTGGCGGCATCATCGTGCTCGGCCTCGGCGAGGATTTGAGCACTCTCGACAAGGGGCTGCTGATGATTGCGATCGTCTTCGGAACGATCAACGTAGTCGGCGGCTTCCTCGTTACAGACCGCATGCTGGAGATGTTCAAGAGCAAGCCGGCGCCGGCCAAGCAGGCTGATGAGGAGCAGAAATGAGCGCCCCGCTCGCAACCTCCTTCATCCATTCCAGCGACCTGATCGCCGTGCTGTACATCATCGCCTTCAGTCTCTTCATCTATGGCCTCAGCGGCTTGACCGGGCCGCGAACAGCGGTCCGCGGCAACCGCATCGCCGCGGTCGGAATGGCAATCGCGGTGCTTGCGACGTTCCTGATCGACGGGATGGGCAACTGGGTTCTGATCATCATCGCGCTGATCATCGGCACGATCATCGGCATCCCTTCAGCGCGCAGCGTCAAAATGACAGCCGTCCCGCAGATGGTGGCGCTCTTCAACGGAGTTGGTGGCGGCGCCATCGCGCTGATCGCATGGGCCGAGTTCAATGACAGCGCTGGCTTTGCCGATAAGCCGCTGACCTTCATCATTCCCTCGCTCTTCGCGGCGATAGTCGGCTCGGTCAGCTTCTGGGGCTCAAACATCGCCTTCGCCAAGCTGCAGGAGATTCTCCCCGGTCACCCGATCGGCGCAGGCCGCGTCCAGCAGCCCTTGAACCTCCTGCTGCTGCTGATTGCAGTCGGCTCGGCGGCTGCGATTGCCAGCGGCGAGACGGCGACGGTTTACATCCTCGTCTTGTTGGTCGCGTCAGCGTTGCTCGGACTCTTCGTCGTGCTGCCGATTGGCGGCGCCGACATGCCGGTCGTGATCTCGCTGCTGAACGCCTTCACCGGCCTCTCGGCCGCCGCCACCGGCCTCGCGCTCAACAACACTGCCTTGATCGTCGCCGGCATGATCGTCGGCGCCTCGGGCACGATCCTCACGCGGCTGATGGCCGACGCAATGAATCGCTCGATTCCGAGCATTATCGCCGGTGGCTTCGGTGGCGGCGGCGGCGAAGCTGGGGCGGAAGGGACCGGTGAGCACGGCGGCACAGTCCGCGCGACGAGCGCCGCCGACGCAGCGATCCAGATGGCTTTTGCACGGCAGGTTGTAATTGTCCCCGGGTACGGAATGGCGGTCGCTCAGGCTCAGCACGCGGTCCGCGAGCTCGCGACAGAACTTGAGAAGCGCAACGTCGAGGTCAAGTACGCGATCCACCCGGTAGCGGGGCGCATGCCAGGACACATGAACGTGCTGTTGGCCGAAGCCGACGTCCCTTACGACCAGCTCAAAGAGATGGATGAGATCAACCCTGAGTTCAGCCGCACCGATGTGGCGCTCGTCATCGGCGCCAACGACGTCACCAACCCGGCCGCCAACACGAACTCCGATTCGCCGATCTACGGCATGCCGATCCTCAACGTCAATGAATCGAAGTCGGTGATCGTGCTCAAGCGTTCGATGAACCCGGGCTTCGCTGGGATTGAGAACGAGCTTTACTTCGAGCCGATGACCTCGATGCTCTTCGGTGACGCGAAGAGCTCGGTCGCTGAGATCACGTCCGAGCTGACGGCGCTCTAGCGCGCCAAGCTAACTCGCGCCGCCCGCCGCTGCTGCGAGACTAGGTGCAGAATGATCGAACGCAGCAAAGCGCTCCAACTTCTCGCCGGTCAGCGATTTGATGTCGTCGTCATCGGCGGCGGCATCACCGGCGCCGGCGTCGCGCTGGACGCGGCGACGCGCGGCTACACGGTTGCGCTGATAGAGCGCGCCGACTTCGCTTCGGGAACGTCAAGTCGCTCCTCGAAACTCGTTCACGGCGGCCTGCGCTACCTGCAGCAGTTTGATCTTGGCCTCGTCCGCGAGGCGCTGCTGGAGCGCCAGATAATGGTTCGCTTGGCGCCGCACCTGGTAAAGCCGCTGCCGATGATCGTGCCCGCCTTCGACGGTGAAAGGCCCGACCGCAAACTTGGCATGGGGCTAAACCTCTACGACGTAATGTCCGTCGACAAGCTGCGCGGAAGGCGAAAGCGCGGCGAAGAAGAAGATCAGTTCGGCGGCGACTGGGCTCCGGAACGCCACCGCATGATCGAGGGCGCCGAGGTGGTTGAACGCGCCCCCGCGCTGGCCCCCCGCAACCCGACGGGCGGCTATCTCTTCTACGACTGCCAGACCGATGACTCAAGGCTTGTGCTGACAGCCTTGGAAGAGGCCGAGCGCTTCGGTGCGATCTGCGCCAACCGGATCGAGGCAACCGGACTGGTTGAGAAGAACGGCCGCGCTCGCGGCCTCAAGGTGCGAGACGTCGAGAGCGGCAGCGAATTCGAGATCGAAGCCGACAACGTCGTTAACGCAACCGGAGTTTGGGCCGACAGGATGCGCCCCGAGGACCTGCACGATGAGGCTGGGTTGCCGGTGATCCGCCCGAGCCGCGGAACCCACATCACGATTGCCGGCGACAAGCTGCCGCTCAACGACGGCGTGATCGTGCCGGCAGGGGAGGGGCGCTCAATCTTCGCCTTGCCGTGGCTCGGCTCAACGCTGATTGGAACCACCGACAATGATTACGACGAGACCGATCTTGACCATGTGAGCCCTGGGGCCGCCGATATCGAGTACCTGCTCGAAGCGACAAACGAGTTCTTCATGACCGATTTTGACGCCAGCGACGTCAGCGGCGCCTTTGCCGGCGTTCGGCCGCTGATCGCCACCGGTGACCCCAAGAAGTCGGTTGACATCTCGCGCCGCGCCGAGCTCTACGAGACCGGCAACGGGATGATCACGATCACAGGAGGCAAGCTGACGACCTGGAGGCGGATGGCGAAGATGGCGGTAGATCGAATCGTCGAGCGAGACTCGCGCGAGGCGCCATGTCGGACCGAGGAAATTCCGCTCGGTCAAGCGATTCGAGCTGAAGAGCTGCCGCGCGTTGAAGGCGTTCCCGAAGCGGCTTACGAGCAGCTCGCCGGGCGCTACGGATATCGCGCCCGCGACGTTCTGGCGGTCGCCGCTGAGCGCGGCGAGCTGGCTCAGCCGATTGTCGCTTCCGGGCCGACCGACCTACTCGCCGAAGTTGTCTTCGCGGCCCGCCACGAGCAGGCGCGCAGCGTCGGCGACGCTCTGCTTCGCCGCAGCCGAGTTGCGCTGCTGGCAAGATCG
>CAJBIG010000187.1 GCA_903953065.1 uncultured Solirubrobacterales bacterium | reverse complement strand
CTGAAGCGAGCGCCGACGGCGGCTCCGAAGATCAGGCTGCCGCTTAGCTTCCGGCTGCGGTGAGGTGAACCTCGCCGGCGCTCAGTTCCAGCTCTGAACCATCCTCACGTCGCACTCGCAAAGAACCACTGGCGCTGAGGCCAAGCGCCGTGCCGCTCGCGACCAGCTCGCCTTCGCTCCAGCCGATCTCTTTGCCGAGCAGCGCGTCGCGCCGTTCCCAGAGCGCGAGAATCTCTTCTTCCGGCAGAGCCAGCGCCTGTTCGAACTGGCCGACAAGACGCTCAAGTAACTGCGCGCGCTGCTGGCTGCGCAGCCCGAGCGTCGCAGCTCGCCCGCGCAGCTCGGTTGGCAGTTGGGCCAGGTCGAGCGCCGCGTTGAGGCCGACGCCAACGATCGCCCAGTTCTCCTGCGGCCTTGCCTCACAAAGGATCCCCGCGACCTTGCCGGCAGGCGCCTCGTCGACCCCCAGCAGAATGTCGTTGGGCCACTTGATCTGTGCGGCCGGGCCGCAGACTTCAGCTACGGCGACTGCGGCGACGAGTGCCAGCAGCGGCGGTGGCTCGCGCAGCAGCAGCGAGATCAGCAGCGAGCTTCCGGGCGGTGCGACCCACTCGCGGCCTTGGCGGCCGCGGCCACTGCTCTGCTCGTCGGCGCTTACGAGCGTGCCGTGCGGGGCGCCGGCGCCGGCCAATTCACGCGCGCGATCATTGGTCGAGCCAAGCGAGCTGAAGTGGAGATGCGGCGACCCGAGCTGGCTCATCGGGGCGTGATGCGGACCTCGTCGTCGGTTGCCAAGCCGAGCATCTCGGCGGCCGACCCGCGGTTGACGGCAACAGCCAGCGATCGGTAAGCGTCCTCGTAGACGAGCAGCGCGCCGGTCGGCACGTCGATGTAGCTGGCGACATACGGTGCGTCGTTGCCGTTGACCGAGAGCAGCTGACCGAGCCGAAGGCCGAAGGCGGCGAGCTCTTGGTGCTCGACGTCGAGCGTGACGTTGCCGAAGGTGTCAATCGTCAGTGCGTGCGCGATCAGCTGGTCATCCTCGGCGCGCGCCAACGGCATCTCGAGCACGGTCACTTCATCCGGGTCGAGCGGCGTGCCGCACTCGGCGAGGTGGCCGCCGCCCGCCAGGTGGGCGGCGACAGGGGAGAAGATGTCGCGGCCGTGGAACGTGGCCGCTGTCGGCTCCAGCCGCTGCGGCGTGCCGGAGATGTCGACCGCTTCGACTATGCCGCCGAAGCGTTGAGTGGCGAGCGAGACGAGGCCATTGTCGGGCGCGACGAAGAAGCGCTCCTCGTCGGCGGTGCGGACCGCGATCCCGCGCCGCCTGCCGCCAACCTGAGGATCGACGACGGCAAGGTGAACAGCGGCCGGGAAGTAGGGGAGCGATCGGCGCAGGACAAGCGCGCCGCTGCGCACATCGTGGCGTTCAATGCCATGAGTACTGTCGAAGATCCGGCTGGCTGGGGCGCGCTGGGCGATCACGGCGTGGCAGACGCCGACGTACTCATCGTAGTAGCCGTAGTCGGTCAGGAAGGTGATCGGCCGCGACATCGGTCAGCGCTCTATGCGGTAGAAGTTG
>CAJBIG010000186.1 GCA_903953065.1 uncultured Solirubrobacterales bacterium | reverse complement strand
GGCGAAATCGGCGGCTGGTTGACCGAGCTGGGGACCGACGACAGCGCAGGTGGTCGGATGATGGCGCGCGCCACACGCAGCCTCGTTGGCGACGATGGGGTCGCGCTGGGCCCTGGCCGCGAGGCCCAGGAGCAGCACCAAACGATCACCAACGCGGCCGACAGCGAGAGGCCCGAAGTGATCGTCTTGGCCTCGGGCTGCCTTGGCCTGATCTCGTTTCCTCGTACGCCCGGTCGTTTGACGCTCGAGGAGATCGAACGCCAGCACCCCGGCCTTGTCGCCTCGCTCGCCGCCCATCCCGACATCGGTTGGGTGATGGTTCGCTCCGAGGCCGAAGGGGCGGTCGTGCTCGGCGCTCAAGGCAGCTATCGGCTCAGCGATGACAGCGTCAATGGCATCAATCCGATCGCCCACTTTGGCGCCACCGCCGCCGACCACCTACGCCGCCACGACAGTTTCAGCCACTGCCCCGACCTGCTGGTCAGCGGCGCCTACCTGCCGGCCGAAGATGAGATCGTGCCCTTCGAGGAGTTCATGGGCTCACACGGCGGGCTTGGCGGCGCGCAGATGCATCCGTTCGCCGTCGTGCCGAGCAGTTGGAGCGAATCCGCCGGACCGATCGTCGGCGCAGCCACGATGCACCATGAGCTGAAGCGCTGGATGGTTGAGGGTGGCCTGCCTGTCGCTCAAACGCCGACAGCTCTGAACTAGCTGGTGGCCGCCGCCGCGCCGACCGCCAGCGCTGCGCCGCGCGACGCCGCGCTCGACGGGCTGCGCGCCGTAGCTGCGCTCAGCGTCTTCGGATTTCACTCCTGGCTCTACACGCTGAGCGACGCTTACGTTGCCGCCGCGCCGCAGACGCTCGCAGACGATCTCTTCGCCGAGTTGCGCGTCGGTTTGGTTCTCTTCTTCGTCCTCTCCGGCTTCCTGCTCTACCGCGCATGGGTTCGCTCGGCGCTCAATGGAAGGCCCGGCCCGAAGACTGCAACCTACGCCGTGCGCCGCGTTGGCAGAATAGTTCCCGCCTATTGGCTGGCGATCATCGGCAGCGCGCTGCTGCTCTATCCGCTTGCCGGCTCTCCCGGCGTTCGTCTGCCCCCGGCGGAGCTGTTGCCGTTGTTTTTCGTCTTCGCTCAGAATTTCAGTTCCGAGACTTTGCTCACGCTCAACCCGCCAATGTGGACGCTGGCAGTCGAGGCGAGCTTCTACATCTTGCTGCCGTTGGTCGGCTGGCTGGCACTGCGCGCAGGTCGCCGCCGCGGCGCGCAGGCGGCGATCCCAATCGCGCTGCTGCTCTGTGGCTTGGTCTTCAACTTCATCCTCGCCAAGCAGAACGGGCCGTCACTGAGTTGGTCAAAGAGCCTGCCGGCGATGCTGCCCTACTTCGCTCTGGGAATGCTTGCGGCTGTCCTGCTCGAGCGACGCAAGCCGAGCCTCACTGCGGCCCGGCTTTGGGCCGCGGCCGGCGTCTTGCTGGTTGCTGCAGACGTCGTGATTCATCTTCAGGGAAACGCTGCGCTAAGGGTTGCTGATCTTGATCTTCTGCGCTTCATCCGCGACCTGCCAGCGGCCGTCGGCTTCGCGCTGATAGTCGCCGCCGCCGCAGCTCGGCCGCCGCGGCCGCTTGAGCTGCGGCCGCTGGTCTGGGTTGGCGCGGTCAGCTATGGCCTCTACCTCTGGCACGTTCCGGTCCTGCTGGTGCTGCGCGCAAACGGACTGTTGCCGCTGACGCCATTGGGCGCGACGCTGGTTGCGCTGCCAATCTCGCTGCTGCTCGGCTGGCTCAGCCTGCGGCTGATCGAAAAACCGGCGATGGCGTGGAGCCGGAGAACGAGACTCCTTGGCGCGAACGTCAGCGGCAGCGCTTAGCGAAGCGACGGAACAGCTCGCGGCCGTAATCGTTCCAAGCCGGCATGTGGGCTGCGCGGCCTGCTTCGAGCAGTTCGGCCTGCTCGCGTCGCTCTGGATCGGGATCGATCAGTACTGGGGCCAGCCAACCATCCAGTACTGAACTCTCTATCTCCGGATGATGCTGAAAGCCCCACGCCTCGCCGTGGCGAAAGGCTTGCACGCAGACCGAGTTGCTTGCCAGCGTGGTCGATCCCGGCGGCGGCTCGAAGGCGTAGTCGTGCCAGGCAAGGCCGGTCAGTCTTTCGGCGCCAAAGCCGGCCACGGGGTCATCGTGAGCGGCCGGGAGAACGTCGATCTGCGCCCAGCCAAACTCGCGCTCACTGGCCTTGAAGACCGAGCCGCCACTGACGTGCGCGATCATCTGGCCGCCGAGGCAGACGCCAAATAACGGCCGCTCGCTTGCGACCCAATCGTGCACCACTTCAAGCTCGCGCTCAAGGTAGGGGTAGAGGTCAAGCTGGTTGATGTTCTCGTCGCCGCCCAGAACTACCAGCCCCGAATACTGATCAAGCGGGAGCTCCGGCTCGCCGCCCTCGGCTGGCATCCAGTGCTCGATTGCCAGCGACTCTTCGGCCGCGGCGTCGGCGAAGACACCGACTGTGCCACCGTCAGGGTGCGCGATCGCGAGGATTTCAGCCATGCCTGATCCTACGATTACCGCCGGTTCCAAAGAAGCCAAGCATCGCCCCGCCGGCGCTGATCGCCGCGGCGGCGATGAACGCGGCCGCGTAGTTGTCACCCGACCCAAGCGAGGCGATAACTCCAGCAAACGGGGCTCCGATCCCAACCCCAATGTCAAAGAATGCGAGGAAGGCGCCGAGCGCTGTGGCGCGTCGCGAATCATCGGTGTTTTCGATCACGATCACCGCCAGCGCCGGGAAGACCAACGACATGCCGGCGCCGGAGAGGACCGCTCCCACCAGAACCAGCGGCAAGGAGCCCGCGAGCGCGACGATCATCATCCCGATCGCCTGCACGAGTCCGGCAGCCAGCACCGTTGGTCGCGAACCGATCCGGTCGGGAACAGATGAGAACAGCAGCCTCGTGATTACAAATGCCGCCGTGAAGGCGGTGAAGACGGCAGCGCCATTGCCGATTCCTTCAAAGTCGAGCAGCAGCACGACGAACGACATAAAACTGCCGTAGGCCAGTGCGACCATCGCTAATGCCGTTCCGGGCCACAGCGCCGAAGAAGGGACCCAGCGCAACATGCCGCGCTGATTGCGGCTGGCAACCACGGCTGCACTCGGCGCTGGTTTGGCTTCAAGCTCTCCGCCAACAAGTTCCGCTTCGGCGAGCTCCTCGGAAGCCGACTGCTCGGTCGCTTGCGCTGCCGGTATCTGACTGGCGATGAGCAGAGCTATCAGCGGAGCAATAACCGCGAACGCCCAGACCGCTTCGTAGCCGGCGCTGCTGAGGATCAGCGAGCCGAGAACCGCGCCGATCGTGATGCCGCCCCAAACCGAGAGACCGAAGAGGCCGACCACGCGCGCGCGCCCCTCGACCGGGGCCAGATCAACGATCCAGGTAATTCCCGCCGTATACACCCAGCCTTCGCCGGTTCCTACGAGCAGCCGCGAGATTATTAGTCCAGTGACGCCGGCTGGAACAAACATCAGTGCTGCTCCCAGCGTCGCGATCGCGATGCCGGTGATGTGAACGAGCTTGCGCCCGCGCTTATCGGCTATTCGGCCTGCGATCGGACGCATCAGGATGCCGGTAACCGAGAATGCGCCGATCACCAGCCCGACTGCCACGTCGCCGCCGCCGATCGGACCTTTGACAAAGAGAGGCAGCACTGGAATCACCGCGCCGATGCCGAGAACATTGATCAGCGTCGCCACGAACAGCGCGTAGGAAGCTCCCGAGCCGCCGCCTTTGGATGCAGCGGCCAGCGGCACTTGACGTTCGCTTGATTCGTAGCCGGCCATCGCGGCCGAGCCTAGCGCCGATCAAAGGCCGCGTAGTCGCGCTACACTGAGTTTTCGACTCGCCTGGGGCGGGTCGTTTTTCTGCCCCAGAGAGTTTTT
>CAJBIG010000185.1 GCA_903953065.1 uncultured Solirubrobacterales bacterium | reverse complement strand
TTGCTCTTTGGCGCAGGTCGCTGCTTGAGCTGGCGCGCGTCCGCGGCGGGCTGCTGCCAACGACGGTCGCGCCGCTGATCTTCCTGCTCGGCAGCCTCGGCCAGTTCGGCCGACTCGATCAACTCGTCGGATTCCCAACAACCTCCTACATCGCCTGGCTCGTGCCGCTCTCTTGCCTCCAGGCCGCAGGGTTTGCCGGCGGTGCAACGGGGGCGAACCTGGCCCGCGACATTGAGGCCGGGTGGTTCGATCGTCTGCTCAGCTCGCCAGCGCCACGGCCGCTGCTGATCCTCGGTCCGGTTATGGCCGCAATGACCCGCTGCCTCGTGCCGGTAACGGTGATCTTCATCGCTGGGATGCTGCTCGGACCGGGTCTAACCGGCGGAGCGTTCGGACTCTTGATGCTCTATCTGGCCGCGATCTCTTTCAGCATCGTCGCTTCTTTGTGGGGAATAAGCCTGGCGCTTCGCGCGAAGAGCCAGCAGGTCGGCCCGCTGATTCAGAACGGCGTCTTCATTGCGGTCTTCCTTTCGACCGCTTACACGCCGCTGCCATTTCTCAAGGGCTGGCTCGCGGTCGCCGCCCCGTACAACCCAGTCACCTACGTGCTGCAAATGGGGCGCCAAGCGACGGTCTCGGGGATTGAACCGAGCTGGGCCCATACCTGGCCGGGGCTGCTCGCGCTGGCGGGGATGATGCTCTTCTTTGGCCTCCTCGCGCTGCGGCAACTTCGCCGCGTAGATCTCTAGCCCGCAGCGGAAGTAATGTTTGCCCGTGGAGCTCAACCCGGCAACGCTGCTCACGGCAGTGCCAAACGTCTCGAATGGAAACGACCTCGCAGCGCTCGCTGAGGTCGCTCATGGCTTTGAGCAGGGCGGCAGCGCCCGCCTCTTGGCCGAGCCTCACAGCGACCCCGATCACGGACGCAGCGTCTTTACGCTCGCGAGCGAACCTGGGGGAATGGTCGACGCGCTCGTCGGTGGCGCGCGGGTGGCGCTGGAGCGTTTTAGCCTCGCCTCGCACAGCGGCTCGCACCCGAACGTTGGCGTGATCGACGTCGTCCCGATCGTCTTTCTCGACGAGTTTCGCCGAGCCATAGCGATGGCCGAAGCGCTGGCGACCGCCGAGCGTCTCTCGAGCGAGCTTGAGCTGCCGGTCTTTCTCTATGGCGAGCTCGCCGGTGGCCGCACCCGTGCCGAGCTTCGACGCGGAGGCATTGCCGAGCTGACGGCACGCATCGCCCGCGGCGAGCTGCGGCCCGACTACGGGCCGGCGGAGGTTGATCCCGCCAAGGGCGTGACGCTGGTTGCCGCGCGACCTCCGCTCGTTGCCTTCAACCTTGAGCTCGCGCCGCCAGCGAGTCTCGCTGACGCAAAGGCGATCGCTGCGCAACTGCGCGAGGGCGGCGAGGCCGGGCTGCCCGGGCTCCGTGCGATCGGTCTTGACCTCCCGGCGCGCGAAGGCGTCGCACAGGTTTCGATGAACATTGAGGATCATCGCGCGCTCTCTTTGGCCGACGTTGTCGCCGCCGTCAACGAGCGCGCCGAGGTCCGCGAGGCTGAGCTGGTGGGGCTCGCGCCGCGTGCAGCGTTCGACGGCTGGCCTGAGTCGCTGCTCTGCCGCAACAGGGCGACGCTCGAGGACGCTCTAGGCTTCTAAACCTGATGGCTCAGGCGAAAAAGAAACGCAACTCCAAGCATCGCGGCAACGCTGCCGGCGTCGTTGAGACCCGCGGGCGTACAGGACGGCCGCTCAGCGAGCGCGAACAGAGCAAGAACAAGGCCGCCGGCGCCAAGGGCGGCGCTCCTCGCGGCGCCGGGGGACGACCGCTTCGCACGCCCAGTTGGCGCAGCGCTGCAACGCGCTCGATGGTCGCAGTTGTGATCTTCGTGGCGGTGCTTTCTCTGCTGCTGAAGGTTCCGGTCAACGAGACGCTGCCGGTTGCCGGCCTGATGCTCGTGTTCTACATCCCGCTGAGCTACTACACCGATCGCTGGCTCTACCGTCGGCGTTTGGTCAAGGATGCGGAAGCCCGCAAGGCGAAGCGCTGAGCGGATGGAGGTTCAGGTTCTAACCGTTGGCCCGGTGCAGGAGAACTGTTACCTGCTGCGCAGCGGTCCCGATTCGAAGTCGGCTCTGTTGATCGATCCGGGCGAGGAAGCTCCACGGATTCTCGAGGCGATTGAAGCGTTAGGGGTCGAGCTCGAGGCGATTCTTCTTACGCACACACACTTCGACCACATCGGAGCCGTCGCGCCGATCGCCCGCGTCACCGGTGCCCCTGTTTACTGCCCGGAGCTTGAGAGCCACGTCCTCGCAGACATCATGACCTACATCCCGTACGAGGGCATAGGGCCGTTTGAGAGCTGGGAAGCGGAAGAGTTCGTCGGCGGCGGCGAGCGCCTCGAACTAGCCGGCTTTGAGATTGAAGTGTTCTTCACTCCCGGCCACAGCCCTGGCCACGTGACCTACGCCTTCTGCGACCCCGACGATGTCGATGGCGGCTACGTGATCGCAAGCGGCGACGTGCTTTTCCAAGGCTCGGTCGGGCGAACCGACCTGCCCGGTGCTGACCACGCTGAGTTGATGCGCTCACTTGCCATGCTGGCCGATTCATTCGCAGACGAGACGACCGTGCTGCCCGGCCACATGGGAATTACAACGATTGGCCACGAGCGCGCCACGAACCCGTTCATGCAAGACCTTCCGAGCGTTTCGTGAGCGAGCTGCTTCAGGCGCCGCGCGGCACCTTCGACATCCTTCCCGAACAGGCCCCGCTGCGGCTCGCGGTCGAAAAGACAGCCAGGTCGGTGCTCGAGAGCGCCGGTTACGAGCGGATTGAAACGCCAACCTTCGAGCCGACCGAACTGTTCACGCGCAGCGTCGGCGAAGCTACAGACATCGTTCAGAAGGAGATGTACAGCTTCAAAGACGGGGGCGAGCGCTCGTTGACACTTCGGCCGGAGGTGACTGCGCCGATCGTTCGCGCCTTCCTCCAGCACGGCATGCACAAGCTTCCCCAGCCGGTGAAGCTTTGGTATCTCTCGAGCTGTTTCCGTTACGAGCGTGCCCAGAAGGGCCGCTACCGCCAGTTTTGGCAGATTGGCGCCGAGGCGATCGGCTCCGATGACCCGGCCGTTGATGCCGAGTCGATCGCATTGCTGGCTGAGATTCTCGAGCAGCTCGGCGTGCAGGGGCTTCAGCTTCGAATCGGCAGCCTTGGCGGCGCCGCGGCGCGCGAGCGTTACCGCGAGATGCTCAAAGCGCACCTTCGCGCCAACGAAGATCAACTCGCCGACGATGTAAAGGCGCGGATCGAACTCAACCCGCTACGCGCTTTTGATTCGGCCGACGAATCAACCCGCGCCGTGATGTCGACGGCGCCGCTGCTGCTCGACCACCTCGACAAAGAAGACCTCGACCACTTCGCCCAGGTCCGCTCGCTGCTCGACGCAATCGAGCTGCCGTACGTGATCGACCCAACGCTCGTTCGCGGCCTCGATTACTACGCGCGCACTGTCTTCGAATTCAGCTCCGAGGCGCTCGGCGCGCAGAGCGGTGTAGGTGGTGGCGGCCGCTACGACGGTCTCGCCGAGCAGATCGCCGGCCCGCCAACCCCCGGCTTCGGCTGGGCGGCAGGGATCGAACGGATCTTGTTGGCCGCCGAAGGGTTGCCAGAGCCCGAGCCGCTGACAGTGCTCTTTGTGGCTCTCGCCGATGACGGAGCGGCGACACGCAAGAGCGCCTTCTCGCTAAGCACAGCGGCGCGCCGCGCCGGCGTGCCAACGCAGATCGAGCTCGCCGGCCGTTCGATCAAAGGCCAGTACAAGCACGCCGACAGACTTAAGGCGCGATTTGTCGCCGTTGCCTCCGCTGAAGGAGTGGAGCTGAAAGATTTCGAGAGCGGCGAGACAACACGCTTCGAGCAAACCGATGCGGCCCTAGCCGCCGTGCTCCGCGGCAGAGGGGTCTCCTGATGCAGCGGCCACAGCCCAACCAGTACCGCGATAGCTGGTGCGGCGAGATCGACGCGGCCGACGTTGGCCGTGACGTTCGCGTGGCTGGCTGGGTCCATCGCCGCCGCGATCACGGAGGTCTGATCTTCATCGACCTGCGCGACCGCTCAGGGGTTCTGCAGATCGTCTTCCACCCTGAGCGAGGCGCCGAACTATTCGCTCTGGCCGAACAGCTCCGACCCGAGCACGTTGTGTCGGTCAGCGGCGAGCTGCTGGCACGCAGCGCCGAGAACATCAACCCTGAGATGGCAACCGGCGCCGTCGAACTCGGTGTGTCGGAGGGTAGGTCGCTGGCGTCGAGCCACACGCCGCCGTTCCCGATAGATGAAGACGGCCCGGTCGACGAGACGACGCGGCTGCGATACCGCTGGCTTGATCTGCGCCGCGGCGGAATGCAGCAGACGATGATCACGCGGGCCCTAATCACGCAGACGCTCCGCGAGCAGCTCGTCGAGCGCGACTTCCTCGAAATCGAAACGCCGATCCTCACCAAGTCAACGCCTGAAGGTGCCCGCGACTTCCTCGTGCCAAGCCGGATGAACCCCGGCAACTGGTACGCGCTTCCGCAGTCGCCTCAGCTCTTCAAGCAGCTTTTGATGATGGGCGGCTACGAGCGTTATTTCCAGATCGCCCGCTGTTTCCGCGATGAGGATCTGCGCGCC
>CAJBIG010000184.1 GCA_903953065.1 uncultured Solirubrobacterales bacterium | reverse complement strand
GCGACGCCCTCTGGTCGTTAGCTTCTCGATCCACGCATTCGGCTGGGGCGTTCTTCTACTCGTCTTCAGTTACGGCTCCTACAGCGCCGCCAATTCAGCCTTCGACGTCGCGGCGATCGGAGCCTGCATCGCGGCTCCAGCGCTGATCCTGATGCCGCTCAGCGCGCGGATCGTGCACCGCTTCCCGCCGCGACAGCTGAACGTCGTGCTGCTGCTCGTAGATATCGTTCTCTTCGCTGCGCTTGCGGCCTACACAGCGATCTTTGGTGAATCGCTGGCGCTGCTCTTTGTTGCCGCGGCGCTAACCGGCGTGCTCTTTGTGGCGATCAGCGTTCCACCGTGGCGCAATCTGATTCGCGTCGCCGTGCCCGCCGAGCAGATCTCACAGCTCAACTCGCGCCTGATCAGCGGAAAGAGCATCGGGCAGGTTGTCGGCGTGCTTGCCAGCGGCGTGCTCTACCAATTCGTTGGCGACGCAGGACTGTTCCTGATCACGGCGTTCTGCCTTCTTCCACTCGCGTGGGCGATAGCGCGGATGCCGATGGCTGAGCAAGGAGAGATCGCTGAACAGAGCGAGCGAGCGTCGCTCGGCGCCGCGCTACGCGAGATCTGGCTCTCGAACCTGATGCGCTCAGTCTTTTTGCTGATGGCAGCGCTGATCTTCGCGGCCTGGCCACTGATGGTGCTTCTTCCACCCCTCGCCGATCAGATCTTTCCTTCGTCGCGCACTGCGCTCTCATTCCTTACAGCAATGTTCTTCAGCGGCTCGGCGATCGTCGCCTTCGCCGTTCGCTGGCGCCTCGGCGCGCTGGAGGGATCCAACAGGCACGCGCTCGTCAGCGGCAGGCGCCACGCTTGGACGCGCAGCCTGCTGATGCTCGCCGGAGTGGGAATCGCATTACTCGCGTTGACCGCGCAGCTTGAGCCGGCGCTACTTGGCTTGGCCGTGACCGGGCTGCTACTCGTTCCAGTCGGGCTGCTGCTTGGAGTGCTCGGGGTGATGACGCAGTCGCTGGTGCAGCGCGAAATCTCCCCCAGCTCGGCCGCGATGGCGCTTACCGCCTACGTGATCGTCGTGGAGATCGGCACCTCGGCCGGCTCGCTGCTGGCAGCCGCGCTGGCCGACGCGGTCGGCGTCTTCAGCGTGCTCGTTGGCCTAGGGGTTCTAGGGGTGCTCGTCACACTCTGGTTCGTGCGAGCGCGCCGTTACGAATCGGTGAGCAACCTAACCGCCGAAGCGTTCGTGCCCGGCGACCTGCTGGCCCAGGTGGGCGTTCAGGCCGAGCGCCGCAATTAGTCAGCTGAGAGGCGGAAGCGGGCGCTTGCGGTGAGCTGGTGGCGCCTGCCAAGTTAACGCCGCAGCGCCCTGCCGCCGCGTATAGCGACGCCGCCAAGCCCCATCGCCAGCTTCTCGGCGCTGCTGCCGATCCCCGGCCAGAGGCCGAGCTGGCGCAGCGAACTGACTACGTCGTAGAACGAGTGCTCACGGCAAACCTTGCCGTCGCGGAACTCGAAGATGTCGGTTCCCTTCGTCTCCAGCCACTTCCCGCTCGCCGGAAGGCCGATCCAAAGTGGGCCGCTGTTGAGGCCGCGGAAAGCCCACGGCTCTGCTACGCGGTCGCCTTCGTGAACGACCGGCTCGCGCATCGACCAATCGAGCTGGCTGAAGGCCGCGAAGAAGCCGTCGCAGTGCTTGGCGTAAGCCTCGCGGCCACGGATCGGCTGCTCCAGAGTTACGTCCCAGTACTCAATGTCGTCGGTGACGTACTCGAGCACCTCAGCCGTGCCGGTGTTCCAGGCGATCTGCCAATTGCGGAAGAACTCGTCGGCCCACTCGCTCATTGGCCGATGATCCCAGCGCAGCCCGCTAGGCCTTGCAGGCCTTCTCTGCAGCGGCGCCGGTCTTTGTGATGCTTGTTGACTTGATTGTCTTCAGCGTCTCCTGCATCTTCACGAGGTCGCCCGCGCGCGCCTGAGCTTCGGCCTTCGCGAAGACCGCTTTGACGTCGGTCATCGCGGTGCTCAGCTCCTTTAGATCTGTGCTGCAGGCACCGCTGACTTCACCGGAGAGGTTCTCCGTGTAGACGACGATCTTGCCAAGGCCCGCCTGCGCCTTGCCCAGCGCGCTAGCCAGGCAGGTCTTTACAACGCTTAGATCGGGCGGAGTGTTGGCGCCGTTACCGGCGGTTGCGCCGGCGGCGCATGAGGAGGCGTCGGCGCCGACCGTCTCCATGCTCGTTGCGAACTGCTTGCCTTGATTCTGAAGCCCGGTGAATTGCTCGGTGCTGAGCGTTGATGAGCTGCCGCAGCCTGCGATTGCGAGCGCTGCGACGACAACGGCTGGAGCGAGTAGACATTTCATAGTGATCAGCTTAACCCGTCGTAAGCATCGGGGCGGCGGGTTTCGTTGAAGGGAAAGAGATCGAGCCAGTCGCGGCACTGGTCAAGCTCAAGGTCGGCCACAAGCACGGCGTCCTCGTCGCGCCCGGCAGCGGCCAGCACGCGGCCGTAAGGGTCGCTGATGAATGAGCTGCCGTAGAAGCTGAGTGGCCCCTCGTCCCCGTAACGGTTGACGGCCACCATGAAGGTG
>CAJBIG010000183.1 GCA_903953065.1 uncultured Solirubrobacterales bacterium | reverse complement strand
GTCGACGCGGCACATCTCTACTGGTCCGGCTCGAAAGCCGACGCCATCGGCCGATCAAACATTGATGGCAGCGGTTCCAACCGGAGCTTCATCGACCTATCCGGCACGAGCGGAATGCCGTGGGGGCTGGCGTTGGGGCCTGCAAATGCGCAGCTGTCCTTGTCGCTTGCTGGAGCAGGTTCAGGCTCAGTTGTTTCGTCTCCGGCAGGGATCGACTGTGGCTCAACCTGTTCAGCCACTTTCTCAGAGGGCTCGACTGTGACGCTGACGGCATCGGCCGCGTCCGGCTCAACTTTCAGCGGGTGGGCGGGCGCCGGGTGTTCCGGCACTGGAAGCTGCGCTGTGACGATGAGCGGAGCGCAGTCGGTAACGGCGACCTTCACGGAGGATACGCCGCCTACGCCGCCTACGCCGCCTACACCTCCGGTTCCTCCGACCAACGACTTCACGATTCGTCCCTTGCGTACCGTTGGAAGCGTCCTTCGTGAAGTAGTCAGGCTGCCAGGCCCGGGGCGCGTCGTAGCGGTCGGGACGTTCCGACCAATTGCCAGCAGCGGCGGGCGCTCGACCAAGGTCATGAAAGCCTGCAGTTCACGACTGACGGCCTCGAAGGCTGGCAGCGCCACTGTGATCTGCAGGTTGACCGCGGTCGCACGAGCTGCGCGCCGGAATCACTCCCTGAGCGTGACTCTGCGCACAACGTTCACGCCAACCGGCGGCACGGCACGAACGGTCACCCGCGTAATCTCGTTGAAGAAAATCAGTGGAGGCGTGACCGGCTGAGCGCGACGTTCAATCTCGTAGCCCCACTCGCAGCGACTGCAGGCGCGGGCCGAAGGGGCTCCGTAACGGCTGTCTTTACAATGGTGGAATCGCCGAACCACTTGACAGCCCCCGCCGCAAAGCTGAGTTCGAGCGCGCCAACCGCGAGGACGCGCTTGATGCCGCGCGCCGCGATATGGCGATGACACCCTCGCAGTGCCTGGAAGCGGCAGACGGCCTGACGCGGTTCGCATTCGAGCTCGCCGCCGCCGCGCGAGTCTCACGGCAGGCTGATGTCGGTCGCACCTGACCTCGTCGCGGTGACGCGGGCGTTCGCTGGTCGCAGTGCCCGCTTCGTCGTGATCGGTGGGATGGCAGTGATCGCGCACAACGTGGTGCGCACGACTGAGGACTGCGACCTGCTGATTCCCGATGACGCTGAGAACGACCGTGCGGTGTTGCTGGCGCTTGAGGATCTGGGCGCAATTCCGCGCGATAATCTTCCCTTGAGCCTGGAGCGAATCACCGATCGCGAGCACCTTCGGCTGGAAGCCCCAACGGCAGGGGTTATTGACGTGATGAGGGGCGGACTTGCGCCGCTCGACTTCGAAACGATTGATGCTGGGGCAGAGGCAATCGAGTTTCGCGGCGAACTCATACGTTTCGCGGGCCTCGCGAGCCTCGTCGCTCTCAAGCGGCTTGCCGGCCGCGGCCAAGACCTGATCGATTTGGAGCTGCTGGAACTTCGCCACGGCCCGCTGCCGGAGGTCTAGGGCCTCGGCGTCTAGGCTACGTCGAAGCGGTCAAGGTGCATCACCTTGGCCCATGCGGCAACGAAATCGCTGACGAACTTCTCGCCAGCATCCTCGCTGGCGTATACCTCTGCCAG
>CAJBIG010000182.1 GCA_903953065.1 uncultured Solirubrobacterales bacterium | reverse complement strand
GTGAAGCGCTTGCGATTGCCTGACAGGTTCTTCACCTGCCAGCCCTTTGAAACCTTGCCGGCCTCAAGGAACTGCTGGAAGTACTTCGTTGTCTGGGAGCACGACATGCCGCTGTTGACCATGTTGTAGGGGCCGGCAGGGAACGAAACGCCGCTGATCTTGTCGTTGTGCATCACGCGGAACTGGCCGCATGATCCGGAAGCTTCAGCCGTTGCGGCCTGGGCGGCAACAGGGAGAGCCGCGATCGCGACAACGGACAGGGAAAGAGTTATAAGACTGCGAGATTTATTCATTCACACAGCGTGGCACAACAATCGGCCGTTATGCGCCGGTTGCCGGGGCGCAATTAGGCCGTTTGGCCGGTGCCGATAGGGCAGGAAACGCCCGTGCCGCCAAGGCCGCAGTAACCATGCGGCACCTTGTGGAGGTACTGCTGGTGGTAGTCCTCGGCGTAGTAAAACGGACCTGCCGGGGCGATCTCGGTAGTAATTTCACCCATACCGGAGCTTTTTAGCGCCGCGCCGTAGCGTTCAGCCGACGCAACCGCAGCTTCATGCTGGTCCTCGCCGTCCCAGTAGATAGCTGAGCGGTACTGCGTTCCAACGTCGTTGCCTTGGCGCATTCCGTGGGTCGGGTCGTGCCCTTCCCAAAAGACCTTGAGCAGATCTTCGTAGCTGATCTGCGCCGGGTCGTAGGCGACCAGCACGGCCTCTGTGTGGCCGGTCTGGCCGGAACATGTCTCTTCATAAGTTGGATTCGGCGTCGTCCCGCCGGCGTAACCGACCGCGGTCGAAACGACGCCGGGAAGTTGCCAGAAGATCCGCTCCGCGCCCCAGAAGCAGCCGAGGCCGAATACCGCGGTGCGCACGCCCTCGCCGAATGGGGGCTTCAGTGGCGCGTCAAGGACAGCGTGGCGCTCGGGAATTCCCGGCAGCTCAGTTTCACGGCCGGGCAGCGTTTGGTCGGCGGCCGGAACGCTGAGCCGGGAAGCCATGGCGCGGCGCAGCACGGCTAGCGGTTGCCGCCGAAGATCTGCAGGAAGAAGAGGAAGACATTGAAGACGGTCAGGAAGATCCCTGCCGCCAGTGGAATTACCTCCTGCTGACCGGCGCGGCGCAAACGGTTGAAGTCGAGCACGACAAAGAGGCCGAAGACCGCGAGACCAAGGAAGGCGTAGATCATCGAACCGCCCGGCATGCTGACGAAGAGCGTGACGATGCCGAAGACGATCAGCCCAAGCAGCGCAAAGAACGCGAAGCGGTAAAGGAACGAAAGGTCCTTGCGGATTGCGTAGCCGCCGGCGCCGAGGGCGGCAACGAAGAGCGCCGTTGCGCCTACAGCCTGGTAGACAACGCTTGGATCTGTCGTCGTGTAGTACTTGACCGTGTAGCCAATCGAGATTCCAAGCAGCAGCCCAACTGCGAAGAGCAGAACGAGCGCCAGCTGCTGCATCCCCTTGTTGTTGGCGACGTTGAGCCCAATCAGGCAGCCGATCGCGGCGATCCAAGGGAGCAGGAACCAGAGGCCAGCGAGGTCGCGGCCGATGTAGGCACCGGCAGCAGCGAAGGCGCAGGTGATCGCGACGAGTCCCATGACCTGACCGAAGATCGCCAGTGAGCGTTCGCGCGTGACGGGCTGGGAGACAGCAAATCCAGGAGTAGACATACGAACATTCTAGATAAACCGTGGGCGGTTTTGGGCCGCTCGGCCGATAGGCTGGCGCAATGGCATCTTTCAGCGGCTTCGACGAGCAAACCCTTGAGCGCTTCGCCGACCTGATGGTCGGCTTCGGCGCCAACGTTCAGAAGGGTCAGATCGTCGCGATCGGCGCTGAGATCGGTAAGGAAGAGGTGGCGCGCGCGCTGGCCGCAAGCGCCTACCGCCATGGTGCGCGCTTCGTTGACGTCGCCTATTTCGACCCGCACGTCAAGCACGCCCGCCTCGCGGGTGCCGACCCGCAGACGTTGGAGTTCGTCCCCTCCTGGTATGGCGATCGCATCCTCGCGCTCGGCGACCAACGCTGCGCGCGGATAGGCCTCAGTGGCCCGGCGTCCCCAGGGCTCTTCGATGACATTGACCCGGCGCTGGTCGGCAAGGATCAGCTGCCGGCAGTCAAGGAAAGCGGCACCGTCGTCAACGCTGCGACGACAAACTGGACGATCGGCCCGTGCCCCAGCCAGGAATGGGCCGAGCTGGTGTTCCCTGAACTTGAACCGACCGTCGCGCTGGAGCGACTCGCGCAGGCGCTCGTTCACGTCTGCCGGCTCGACGAGGACGACCCGGTCGCGGCTTGGCGTGCGCGCTCAGCGGTCTTGATCGAGGCCGCCGAGAAGGTCAGCGAGCGGCGCTTCGATTCACTCCACTTCGAAGGGCCGGGAACCGACCTCGTAGTCGGTCTGC
>CAJBIG010000181.1 GCA_903953065.1 uncultured Solirubrobacterales bacterium | reverse complement strand
CACGACGCCCGGCCACGCTAGCGTCAAACGGCCATGTTGACGCCAGCCGCAATCATCGTCCCGACCCGTGGGCGCCCGCATTACCTTGATCGCGCGCTGGCCTCGATCGCGCCGCAGGCCGCGGCGCTTGGCGCCGAGCTGATCGTCGTTGACGACGGGCCGGAGATCTCAACGCGGACGGTCGCCGAAGCGCACGGCGCCTCGTACATAAGTGAAGGCGCCGGCGATGGCCTCAACGCGGCGCGCAACCGCGGCGTCAGGGCAACCGGCGCCGAACTGCTGATCTTCACCGACGACGACGTTGAAGTCCATCCCGGCTGGCTGCTGGCACTGCTCGAGGGCGCCGCCGAGCAGCCCGAGCAGGTTGGAGTGTTTAGCGGCCCGATCCACGCCAGGATCGAAGACCACCGCTTTCGCGCCTGCGGCCGCGAGGGCTGGCCGATCACCACAACCGAGCTGGGACCCGGCGACGCCGACTGCGTCTACGCGTGGGGTTCGAACATGATGATCCGCCGCAGCGCCTTTGAGGCCGTTGGACTCTTCGACCCGCTGCTGGGAGGCGGCGGCGACGAGGAAGAGTGGGAGGCGCGCTGGCGGCAGAGCGGCGGGCGGATCCGCTACCTCGCCGCGGCCGCGGTTGACCACATCCGCTGCGGCGATGATTCACGGCTCACATCGCTCTGCGCCGTAGCCCGCAGCCGCGGCCGCGTTGCAAGGCGTTTCGACGAAGCCCGCGGGCAGGCGCCGGGGCTTGCCGCCGAGATGCGGACGTTCATCGGCTGCCTCTGGCACGGGCCGCGCAGGCTCTGTGCAATGGGGCCGGTAACCGCCGCGCACAGCTGGGGCCGAATCGAAGCGACGATCTCACGCCGGCCGCTCGGCGAGACGCCGCTCGTCGAAGGGGTCAACGACTTCCTCTCCCCCGGCAGCGGCAACGTTGGCGGGCTCCGCGCGAAACTGCTGGCTTTGGCCGACCGGGCGACCGACCTGCGTGAAACGCTCTCGCGCCGAGCGCTCCAGCGCGACGCCGCCGCTTCGCCGCGCCGCAGCGTGCTGGTGCTGACGATCGCCAGCGACCACGGCACCTCACTGCTGGCCGAGCAGCGCACCGAACTTGAGCGCTCCCACCACGACGTTGAGCTGCGGGCCGCGCCGGCCGCAGGCGCGGGCAAGTTTGAGAACCTCAACGCGCTGATCGAAGGCGCAGGCCGGCGCGAATACGACTGGGTAGTCGTGCTCGACGATGACGTCGACCTGCCGCGCGGCTTCCTCGATTCGTTTCTCTTCGCGGCCGAAGCCGCAGGGCTGCAGATCGCCCAGCCTGCGCACCGCCTCCACTCCCACGCCGCTTGGCCGATCACGCGCCGCAGGCGCGGTGTGCGATCGCGCCGCACAACCTTTGTTGAGATCGGCCCGGTGACGGCCTTCGCGCCGGCCGCGGCGGCAGCGCTGATCCCGTTCCCGAAGCTGCGCACCGGCTGGGGGCTCGACGCGCATTGGGCCGCGATAGCCGCCCAGCGTGGCTGGCCGATCGGAATCGTTGACGCAACTCCCGTTGGTCACACGCTTAGGCCGGTCGCCGCCGACTACCCGCGCGAAGATGCGATCGCCGAGGCTCAAGAGTTCCTTCGCGGCAGGCCCTACCTGCGCAGCGACGAAATTCGCACGGTGGGGGTTCAGCGATGAAGGTTGCCGTCGTCTCCGAGTTCTACCCGCGCGCCCATGACCCGGTGCTCGGGATCTGGGCGCATCGCCAGGCGCAGGCCGCGATTGCCGCCGGCGCCGAGGTGCGCGTCGTAGTCCTCAACCGCGTTGTGCCGCCGGCGGCGACGCCGATGCTGAGCCGCCCGGCAGCGGCGCTGAAGCTGGCGCGCCACCCATCGCGCTCGCAGATCGATGGGGTCCAGATTGATTACGTCCGCTACGCCTCGCCGCCGATGGGCCGCTCCTACGGGTCTTGGGGCAACTGGGCCGCGAAGCCGCTTGGCCGCGCGCTGGCGAAGCTGCGCAAGGAGTTCCCGTTCGACCTAATCCACGCCCACAACGCCGT
>CAJBIG010000180.1 GCA_903953065.1 uncultured Solirubrobacterales bacterium | reverse complement strand
TTGAGGTTGAGTTCAAGGACGGCAAGGCGGTTCGAATTGACGCCGACAAGAACGCGGAGATACTTCGCGGCTACTGCGAGCGCGACGAAGGCGCCTCACGGCTCGGCGAAGTTGCGCTGGTCGATGGCGAAGGGCGGATCGGCAAGCTCGGCACGACCTTCTTCGACACGCTGCTCGATGAGAACGCCGCCAGCCACATCGCGCTTGGCTCGTCCTACGGAATGTGCCTCGATGGCGATGACGACCGCGAGCGAATCAACCTCAGCCGGATCCACGTTGACTTCATGATCGGCTCGCACGACGTTGTCGTGACCGGCGTCGATGGCGACGGCGGCCGCGCTTCGCTGTTGGCCAACGGCGAGTGGCAGCTCTGAACTCAGTCGAGCCGTCGGCTGGGGTGACGACGCCACCACCAGACGAACGAGAGCACGCCCAAAACCAGTAGCACCACGATCACCAGCGGCGTGCTGACCGAGCCGATGACATCGGAGACCTTCCCCCACTCCTCACCAAGGATCCAGCCGATGCCAATCAGAGCTGTGTTCCAGACGAGGCTCCCGGCCAGAGTCAGCAGAATGTAAGCGACGCGCGACATCTTCAACATCCCTGCCGGCAGCGAGACCAAGCTCCGCACCCCCGGGATGCAGCGCCCGACGAGGACGACGATCGGGCCGCGGCGAACAAACCAGGCGTCGGCGCGATCAAGCTCCTCAGGCCCCACCCTGAGGAGCGAGCCGTAGCGGAGCACGAACGGGCGCCCGCCGTAACGGGCCAGCTCGTAGAGCAGAATCGAGCCAAGGACCGAACCGAGCGTCGCTGCGAACAGCACGCCGACGAAGCTCAGTTCGCCGCGCGCAACGAAGAAGCCGGCCAATGGCAGAACCACCTCGGAGGGAATCGGCGGGAAGACGTTCTCGACGAACATCAACGCGACGAGACCGATGAGACCAAGGTCACGAATCACTTGGCTAATCGTGTCGGTTACAGCGAAGGTCTCGATAGCGGCGGCCACGGGGCGACAATGCTACGGGGTGCGGGCTACGCTTCGGTGTCTGCAGTGCCCAGGAGAGGTGCCGGAGTGGTTGAACGGGCACGACTGGAAATCGTGTAACGGGGGTAACTCCGTTCGAGGGTTCGAATCCCTCCCTCTCCGCTTCTGCGCAAACAAATCAGCGCGACTCGACGTGAATGTCGTGATAATGCTTTTCATGACTGCAAATCGACGCTTCCTGACCGCCGCCGTTCTAACCTGCGCGCTTGGCACGCTTGCCTTCTCGGGCGCCGCCTCGGCCGCCGCGCCAGCCTGCAACGGATCGGCGAAGCTTTGTTCGCGGACGCTCGACAAGGTGGTGCTTCCCGGCAGCCACAACGCGATGTCGAGCTCCAGCATTGGCTGGGGAGTTCCAAACCACGCGATCGCGGTTGATAAGCAGCTTAAGCGCGGGATTCGCGCGATGCTGATCGACATTCACTACGGCGTGCCAGGCAGTTACGACCTTGGCGCCGGGCCGGTCAAGTATGTGCAGTCAACCGACGCAAGCAACCCGAAGCGCCAGCTCTACCTCTGCCACAACAAGTGCGAACTTGGCTCAACCCCACTCGTCGACGGCCTAAAGCCGATCGCGGCCTTCCTCAAGGCCAACCCGCGCGAAGTGATGGTCTTCGTCAACGAGGATTACATCGCGCCAGCAGACTTTGCCGCCGCGGCCACGAAGGCCGGGTTGCTGAAGTACATCTACAAGGGCTCGCCTACACGCTTCCCGACT
>CAJBIG010000179.1 GCA_903953065.1 uncultured Solirubrobacterales bacterium | reverse complement strand
GCAGAGCTCAGCTTGAGCGCCGCCGCCAACGATTGCCATTACGCGGTCGCCGTCATCGAAGCGCTCGGCGCCGGGGCCACGAGCTACAACCTCGCCTGCCAGTTCAAGGCCAGGGATGTCGAGCGGCGAACCTGGTGGTGGTGGGTAGGCACCGCGGAGCTGAAGTTGATCGGCGCCGTTGAGCCCGGCAGCTTGGACTCGCACCAAGACCTCGCCCGCCCCTGGCAGCGGATCGGGGCGCTCGGCGATTACGAGCTGCTTCTGATCAATTGTTACGGCAAGCATTGGCTCAGTCTAAGTCAGGAATCGCCACGCGGGCGGGCGGCTTCAATTTCGTCGTGCAGTCCCTGCGGGTCATGCGAATGCGGCTCAAGCGGAATAACCGCGTCATCGTCGCCGCCTGGCTTGCTGTGGAGCGCGTGGCGTGCCTCCTCAAGCGACATGCCGGTAGCCCGCAGCAGGTCGTTGGCGATCATCCGAACCTGCCCAACGACGATGCTGACAGCGAGGTTGCGGGTGTGGTCAAGCGCCGCCGATGAGGCGGTCGCGGCGCGCAAGGCAGCAACACGAGCGATGTCGCGCTCCTTCTTGTCGGTGACCGAAGCGGCAACGTGCTCGGCCGAGTCGGCGAGGTCGCGCAGACCGACCAAAACAGTCGGCGGCACCGTGTTGCCTTGACGAAGCGCGGCCGATGCTCCGCGCGCCAGCGAGACGACGCTTACCTGAACCCGCGTCACCTGCTCAACGGCGTAGGCGTAACGGTCAACGGTTCCGAGCTGGCCGCGGCGGGCAACGGCAAGCCTTGAGGTCTCGTCGCTGACCGCGGCAGCGGCTCGCAGCGGCTCAACTCCGTGTTCGAGATCGCGCGCAGCGTCGACGGCTCTGTCGGCCTGCGTCGAGCTGCCGCTCTCCAGTGCATCAGCGATCTTGCGCAGCGCAGTCGATATCTGATCAAGCGCCGGGTGGAGCGCATCTTTCGCCAGCCGCGACGGGTTGAGCGGGAAGAGCACGAGCGTGAAGACCAGCGCGACGCCGGCGCCGATGAGAATGTCGATCAGGCGCGAAAAGCCGTGCGGGTCGGCAGGGATAGCGAGGATCGCCACCAGCACGCCGCTCGCCGCCGCCTGGTTGACGGCCAACTGATCGCCGCCGGCAAAAACCACGACGCACATCACGATGAAGATCACGAGCCCGAGCTGCCAGGCGCCGACGCCGGTGTAGCGAACCATCAGGTCGGCGACGGCGATCCCGAGCGCAACGCCGAAGGCCAGCTGCAGTGCCCGCTTAACCGTGCGGCCGGCGGTCACGCCCATCACAAGCACGGCTGAGATCGGGGCGAAGAAGGGCTGCGGGTGACCGACGATGTAGCGGGCGAAGAGGTACGACACCATTGCCGCCAGAGCGACAAGGGCCAACCGCGGCGCAACTGCGCGCAGATGATCGAAACGTTGGCGCAACGTAATCTTCTCGATCGCCATCTCAAGCATCGGCTTTAACCCTGCCCTTCGGCTGGGGGTCTTGCAAGGAGCGCGCCGCGCTCAGCGCTCATACCCGCTCGAAGAGTGCGACGCACTCGATGTGCGGCGTCTGCGGGAACATGTCGACAGGACGCACGCGGACGAGTTTGTAGCCGGCCTCGACCAGCTGCGCGGCGTTCGGCGCCAGCGTCGTCGGGTTACAGGAGACGTAAACAATCCTTTTGGCGCCGGCCTCGGCGACGCGAGCTACCACCTTGGCCGAGAGGCCCGAGCGCGGCGGGTCGAGCACGATTAGATCGGGGCGGCCAAGCTCGTCAACGTCCTCCTTGAGGACAACGCGAACGTTGCCTGCCACGAAGCGAGCGTTGGTGATTTCGTTGCTACGGGCGTTGCGGCGAGCATCCTCGACCGCCTCTTCGACAATCTCAACGCCGATCACTTCGCCCGCTCGCGGCGCCAGCGTCAATCCGATCGAACCGATCCCGCAGCAAAGGTCGTAGACGCGCTCCCAGCCCTTGAGGTCTGCGTACTCGCCAACCGTCGCGTAGAGCTTCTCAGCCATCTCGGTGTTGGTCTGGAAGAAGGCTTCGCTGCCGAGCGAGAAGCGCAGCCCTGAGCATTCCTCCTCGATTGAACCGACGCCGTCGATCAAAATGTCGGTTCCGCCCTGAGTTGTTTCGCCGCTGCTGGGGGCGATGGTGCGAATCACGCTGATCGCCCCGGCCTCGATCATCGCGTCGGCAAAGCGGCGCTGATCAAAGTCGCCCGGCGAGGTAACGATGCGGGCCTGAATTTGGCCGGTGCGGCGGCCCTCGCGAACGACAAGGTTGCGCAACAGCCCCTCGTGGGTGCGGCGGTCGTAGGCCTTCAGACCCATCTCTTGGCAGACCTCAAGCGCCGCTTCGCGGATCTGGTTGATCGCCTCGGAAGCCAGCAGGCAGTCGTCCATCGGAAGGATTCGCGACCACGAACCGGGGGCGTGGAAGCCACAGCAAAGAGTGCCGTCCTCCTCGACTCCGAACGAGAACTCAAGCTTGTTGCGATAGCGCCACTCTTCGACCGCCGGAATGATCGGCTCAAGCTCGAAGCCGTCGAGCTTGCCGATCCTCCGCAGCGCATCATCGACCTGCTCACTCTTGACCTCCAGCTGGCGCTCGTAGCTGAGCACCTGCCATGAAGCTCCGGGGTGGTCTGCGAGCGGCTCAATCCGGTCGGGGCCGGGTTCCAGCATCTCCAGCGGCCGTGCCTCGGCGAAGGCGCGCTTTCGCTTTGTGACCTCGATCCGAACGAGGTCGCCCGGCACCGTGTCGCGGACGAAGATCACGTAGCTTCGGTCGGCCAGCGGCACACGGGCGATCCCTTTGCCGCCGTTGGCAAGAGCCTCGATCCGAACCTCCAAGCGGTCGCCTCGGTTGATCCGTGTTCGCTCGTCCTCGGCTGTCGGCTGCTCGGTCATTGGGCTGAGGATCGCAGCATCGCCCGCGCTAGGTCGAAGCGAGCAGCCACTCGAGCAGCGCCTTCTGCGCGTGGCGGCGGTTTTCAGCCTGATCCCAAATCCGCTGACGCTTGCCGTAAAGCACCTCGGCGCTTATCTCCTCACCGGGATGCGCGGGCAGGCAATGAAGCGCAATGGCGTCGTCGCCCGCCAGCTCAAGCAGTTCGTCGTCGAGCCGGAACGGCGCCAGCGCGGCGCGGCGCTCGTCGGCCGTCTCTTCGTCACCCATCGAAACCCAAACGTCGGCGTAGAGCGCGTCGGCACCGGCGACGGCAGCGGTGGGATCATTGCTGCGCTGGCCGCCGCACTCGGGCTCAAGCTCGTAGCCCTGCGGCGATGCGACGATGACGTCAAGTCCCGCGGTCGTGCCGAGAACCGCCAACGAGCGGGCGACGTTGTTGCCGTCGCCGATGTAGGTGAGGCGCAGCTCGTCAAGCGGCCGGTCGGGGAATGCCTCCTGCAGCGTCATCAGGTCGGCGAGAGCCTGCGACGGGTGATGGAGCTCGGTCAGCATGTTGAAGACGGGGATCGAACCTTCGGCGGCGAGCTCTTCGATCAGCGCGTCGGGGCCGGTCCGCACTCCGACGGCGGCAACCTGGCCGGAGAGGACGCGGGCAGTGTCAGCGATCGACTCGCCGCGCGCAAGCTGCATCTCCCCGGGGCGCAGAACGACGGCGTGGCCACCGAGCTCGGTAACACCGACCTCATACGACAGCCGCGTCCTCGTGCTTGGCTTTTCGAAGATCAGCGCGACGCTCTTGCCGGCAAGCGCATCAGACGAGCTAGGCGCGGCCTTCAGCTGATGGGCGCGCGCCAGCAGTGCGAGCAGCTGCTCGCGATCAAGCTCTTGACCGGTGAGAAAGTGGCGTGGCAAGCGCGTCACGATACGCCCGCAAGGCTGTTCTTGGCGCGCCATTTGTTGCAGCGCGCAGCGTCAGGGCGCCCGCGTCAGCGGCTCTCATCAAGCTCTTCGCCGCCGCCCCGCCGGATTCCAAAGCCGCGCACGGCAAGGATCGCCCGCTCTCCCAGCGAGCCCCGCCTCGGCAGCACGCCAAGCTGAACGGTTGCGTCGTAAGCGTCGAAGAAGGCGCGCACGCGCCAAAGCTTCTCGCGCGGCGGGTCAAGCTCGCAGTAGAGAACGGCGTGGACGGTGATCATCTTGTTCGTCGCTGGAATTCCCGACAGCGCGCCGCGATGGACGCCACTTACGAGTACAGGGACGGCGACGTAGCGCCCGTCGCTAAGCCGCTCGCCGGCGCTCTCAACGGTTGCGTCGGGGAAGGCCTGCCAGAGCTGCGCCGCGCGGTCGGCCAGCGCGTCGGGGCCGTAGAGCGGCTCCGGGCTGGAAGGGTCGGTCCAGTGCAGGTCGGCGGCGCAGACGTCGCGGAAGGCAGCGCGACGACGCTCGGTCCAAGCCTGCTGAAAGGCGTCGAGAAGCTCGTCCATCGCGCTTCAGCCTAGAGCGGCTTGGGTCGGACTGCCGGCTAGTCCTGCCAAACTGGAAGCCGATGGGACGACGCAGCCGCAAAGAGAGCCTGAGCGAGACCGGTGCGCAGGCTCCGCCAAAGAAGCGCCTCAGCAGCGCCGAGCGTGACGAAATCGCGCGCGCAGAGCTGCTGCCTCTGAAGCCCGGCGAGCGGCCGCTGGCAGTAAAAATCTCATCCGCCCTGGCCGCCGCGCTGGCGGTTGCCAACGTCGCCTTCTATTTCGCCGGCGTTGAGGTTCAAGGCCAGAAGCCGGCACTGATCGGTGTGTTGCTGTTCGCCGCCGTGATGCTGCTTGCGGCTTGGGGAATGTGGACGCTGCGCTACTGGGCGCTGCTCGGCTTTCAAGCCCTGCTGGCAATGACGCTGGTGATCGCCGGGCTCTCCTTGATGGTCGCCGGCAACCTCTTGGCAGTGATCCTCTGCATCGTGATTCTGCTCGGTGGCGGCTGGCTCTTCTGGAAGTTGATCCGCGTCCTAGGCCGCGTCAAGGTTCCGTCGCTTCGCGGCGACTGAACCGCGCCGCCCACGCCATCGGCTCTTTCATACACTCGCTCCATGGCTAAAGAAAGCTTCGACTGCATCATCATCGGTTCAGGACCGGGGGGATACGTCGCAGCGATCCGCGCCGCGCAGCTCGGAATGAGCGTCGCCGTGATCGAGAAGGACAAGATCGGCGGACGCTGCCTCAACTACGCCTGCATCCCGGCGAAGGCGGTCTTGCGTTCGGCCGACATCGTTTCCGAGATCCGCGAAGCCGGTGAGTTCGGAATCACGGTCGGCGAGCCAACGGTTGACTTCAGCGCCGTCAGCGCCCGCCGCGAAGAGGTAATCGGCACGCTCGTCGGCGGCGTCGAGATGCTGATGAAGAAGAACAAGGTCGAGCTGATTCACGGCGCTGCGGAGGTCACCGGCGCGAACAGCGTCAGCGTCGAAGGTCGCGAGCTCGAAGCGACGAAGGCGATCATCCTCGCTACCGGCTCGGTCGCCCGCGCGATTCCCGGCGCGAGCTTCGGCGAGGCAGTAATCGATACGGCTCAGGCATGGGCGCTCGAGGAGCTGCCGAAGAGGGTGGCGGTCGTCGGTTCCGGCCCGTCCGGTTGTGAGATCGCCAGCGCCTACGCGCGCTTTGGCGTTGAGGTGGAACTCTTTGAAGCGCTGGATCGCGTATTGCCAGGCGAGGACAAAGACATCTCGCGGCTCGTTGAGCGAGGGTTTGCAAAGCAAGGCATCACCGTTCACACCTCAACGCTGATCGGCGACATCAAAGCCGAGAAGAGTTCCGCCAGCTACAGCTACGGCGATGAGAAGGGCGAAGCCGACTGGCTCGTGATCGCCGCAGGACGCGGCGCCGACGTTGACGGGCTTGGGCTTGGCGCAGCCGGTCTGGAGCTTGATGAGCACGGCCTGATCGCCGTCGATGGCCACCAGCGCACAAGCGTTGAAGGCGTCTACGCGATCGGCGACCTAGTCCACGGCCCGGCGCTGGCACACAAGGCGAGCGAGGAGGGCATCATCGCCGCCGAGGCAATCGCCGGGGAGAACCCGGCGCCGCTCGATTACATCGACATTCCGCGCGCAACCTTCTGCTCCCCGAACGTCGCCAGCTTTGGGTTGACCGAAGAGCAGGCGAAGGAGCAAGGCTTTGATGTGACCGTCGGCAAGGTTCCTTACGGCGCCGTCGGCGCGGGCACGCTCTACGGCGACCGCGGCGGGCTCGTAAAAATTGTTGGCGACAAGAAATACGGCGAACTTCTTGGCGGGCACATCGTCGGCGCGAAGGCAACCGAACTGATTCAAGAACTTGTGAACACAAAACTGCTTGAAGGTGGCTACCCGGAGGTAGCGCGCTTCATCCACGGCCACCCAACGATGAGCGAAGCAGTGCTGGAAGCGGCCCGCGCCGCCGACGGCTGGCTGATTCACGGCTAAGGACAGATGGATCCGCAGCCGGCCTTCTACTTTGATCTGGCCAGCCCCGGGTGTTATCTCTCGGCCGAGCGGATCTTGACATTGCTGCCGGTTGCAGCGGAGTGGATTCCGATCCGTGGTTCGGCGCTTCCGGCGCTCAGCGACGCGGCCACGGAACGGGCGCTCGTTGAGACGCTCGCTGACGAGCGCTCGCTGCAGCAGCCACGCTGGCCCTCTCCGCTCCCCTTTGACAGCGAGCGAGCGATGCTGGCGGCGACCTACGCCAAGCAGATTGGACGCACCGTTCCATTCGCTCAGGCCGCCTTCCGGCAGGCTTACGCCGGCGGCCGCTCGCTCGACAACGACGACAACATCGTGATTGCCGGTTCCGCCTGCGAGATGCATCCGGCTGCGTTGCTGAAAGGTTGCGACCTGAGGACCGTCCGTGACGGGCTCGAGGCGGCGACGGCGCTGGCGCTGGAGCGCGGCGTTCGCGACCTGCCCGCCGTATGGGTGCCTGGCGAAGACGGCGGGCCCGATCAGCTCTTCCATGGTGACGATCAGCTCGAGGCAGCGGCGGCCGTACTGAGCGAACGGGTGCCGGCTCAATGACCGCATTTCGCGACTACGACGTGATCGTCCGGCGCACCGGCATCGCACCGGGGCGCCTTGCCTCCGCCGACCGTTTCGACCACGTCGAAGTTGTCTCGGTCGAGGATCTCGAAGTGGTTCTCTTCTGGGACGTCCAGGGCCGCGCGACCGGCCGAATGGAGGCCGCGCTGCGCGATGACCTTCAGCGGCTCGATAGTGACGAGTTCATCGCCCGCTGGAGCGCGGTCGAGAGCGAAGATGACTACTAGGCTGGTAAGCGATGGCTGACCGCCCACTCCCCCCGTCCGAGACGGCGCTCAACTGGCTGAGGTCGATGACGCTGATCCGCCGCTTCGAAGAGCGCGCCGGGGAGCAGTACACACGAGCAAAGGTTGGCGGCTTCCTGCACCTCGCGATCGGCGAAGAGGCAACGATCGTCGGCGCCGTTGCAGCGCTGCGACCGACCGATTACATGATCGCCACCTACCGCTCGCACGGTCAGGCGCTGGCACGGGGAAGCGAGCCGGGCCGTGTGATGGCCGAGCTTTTCGGTCGCGTTGACGGGCTCTGCCGCGGCCGCGGTGGCTCGATGCACATGTTCGACCTTGAACGGCGATTCATGGGCGGCTTTGGAATTGTCGGCGGCAACCTGCCACTGGCGGCCGGCTTTGGACTGACCAGTGACTACCTCGGCAGCGATGACGCAACGCTCTGCCAGTTCGGCGACGGCGCCAGCAACCAAGGCACCTTCGGCGAGACGCTCAACCTTGCAGCGCTGTGGAGCCTGCCGGTCGTCTTCATGGTGACCAACAACCAGTTCGGGATGGGTACTTCACTTGAGCGTCACTCGGCCCAAACCGACCTTCAGCGCAAAGGCGAAGGCTTCGGCGTACCCGGCCTTGAGTGCGACGGCATGGATGTAATCGACACCTGGGCGGTAACGACCGAAGCGCTGCGAATCGCACGAGAGGAGCGCCAGCCGGTACTCGTTGAAGCGCTCAACTATCGATTCCGCGGCCACTCGATCGCCGATCCTGAGGATTACCGCACCGAGGAAGAGGTGCTGGAGTGGAGCAAGCGCGACCCGCTCGTTACCTTTGGCGACCGGCTCGCCGCGGAGGGCATTTTGAGCGACGAGCAACGCGAAGCGATCGACCTTGAAGCGATCGCGACCGTCGACGCGGCGGTCGCCTTCGCCGACGCCTCACCGGAGCCGGAGCCAAGCTCGCTCTATGACGACGTTTACGTTCTCAGCGATCAGGTGCGTGGTTGGTACTCGGCCGACCACCGCGGCGCCGGCCTGCGCAAGGGCGAGGAGCTCTCCTGATGGCCGAGATGCGCTACCGCGAAGCGCTCAACCAAGCACTCGCCGAGGAGCTTGAGCGCGACCCGAACGTCTACCTGATGGGTCAGGACATCAGCGTCTTTGGCGGCGCCTTCAAGGTGACCGAGGGGCTGATGGATCGCTTCGGCGAGAAACGGATCCGCGACACGCCGATCTCCGAGAACACGATCGTCGGGATCGGCGTCGGCTCGGCAATGACCGGACTGCGGCCTGTGGTCGAGCTGATGACGATCAATTTCTCACTGCTGGCGCTCGACCAGATCATCAACCACGCCGCCCACGTGCGTTACATGTTCGGCGGCCAGGTCAGCGTGCCGATGGTTGTGCGGATGCCACAGGGCGCCGGCCACCAACTCGGGCCTACCCACTCGCACAGCTTTGAAGCGCTCTACCTCCACGTGCCAGGACTGCTGGTCGCAGTGCCCAGCACCGCGGCCGACGCAAAGGGCCTTCTCAAGACGGCGATCCGCGACGATAATCCCGTGATCTTCATCGAACACGAAACTCTCTACGGCCAGCGCGGCGAAGTTCCCGATGATCCTGACTTCACGGTTCCGTTCGGCCTCGCGGCGATCCGTCGCGAAGGCACCGACGTGACACTGATCGGTATCTCACGGATGGCACAGACGGCTGAGCGCGCCGCCGAACAGTTGGCTGCCGAGCACGGGATAGAAGCCGAGGTGATCGACCCGCGCACGCTGCGCCCGCTCGACCTCGACACGATCCTTGAATCGGTTGCCAAGACGAACCGCTGCGTGATCGTCGAGGAGGGCTGGCCGCACGGCGGCGTCGGTGCCAACCTCGCGGCGCTGATCCAGGAGCAGGGCTTTGACGACCTCGACGCACCTGTCGGGCGCGTAACCGGCGTCGACGCGCCGATGCCTTACGCAAAGAGCCTCGAACAGATCTCGTTCCCACACGAGCAGCAGGTGATCGAGGCGACGCTGGCGCTCTTCGGTGACAGAAAGCGAGCCTCGCGTGGCTGAGATCGTGATGCCGCGACTCTCCGACTCGATGGAGGAGGGGACGATCGTGCGCTGGCTCAAACGCGACGGCGACGAGGTAGCCCGCGGCGAGGAGCTGGTCGAGATTGAGACCGACAAGGCGACGATGGCCTACGAATCAGATACCGCAGGGATGCTGCGGATCACCGCTCAGGAGGGCGCGACGCTGCCGGTCGGCGCAAGGATCGCTGTGATCGGTGACGACGATTCGGAATCGAGCGAAGCAGCGGCTCCTGCCGCGGTTGAGCTGCCGGAGCCTGCGGCGACGCCAGCGGCCGCTGGCGAGACTGCTCCCGCCGCGTCAGCTCCAGCGACACGCAGCGGCGGCGAGCGCGTCAAGGCCTCGCCAATCGCGCGGCGGATCGCAGGCGAGACCGGCGTCGATCTTGATTCGCTGGCCGGCAGCGGCCCCGGCGGGCGGATCGTCAAAGCCGACGTCGAGAGCGCCGGCACCGCAGCTCCCTCGTCCACGAGCGGCGACGAAGCGAGCGGTCGCGGCACCGTCACCAGTACTGAGCCGACCCGCACGCAGACGCTGATCGCGCGGCGGATGGCCGAGTCGCGCGCCACTGTTCCCTCGTTCACGGTCCAGATCAGCGTCGACATGACGACCGCGACGACGCTGCGCGCTGAACTGAAAGCGAGCAGCAGCGAGGGCCAAGCGGTGCCGACGATCAACGACATGGTCGTCAAGGCCAGCGCGCTGGCGCTGCGCGAGCAGCCGCAGGCCAATGGCGCCTGGCGCGACGGCCACTTCGAGCACTACTCCCGAGTGAACATTGGTGTCGCAGTCGCCGGCCCGGGCACGCTTGTCGTGCCAACCGTTTTCGACGCCGACGCAAAGACGCTGGCGGAGATCTCGGCCGAAACCGGCGAGCTGGCGGCGCGCGTGCGCGCAGGCACGATCACGCCGCCGCAGACCAGCGGCGGCACCTTCAGCGTCAGCAACCTCGGAATGTTTGGCGTGCGCAGCTTCGACGCGGTGATCAACACGCCGCAGGCGGCAATCCTCGCCGTCGGCGCGGTTGAGCAACGCCCGGCCGTCCACGAAGGCGGGATTGAACCGCGGATGCTGATGGAGCTGACGCTGGCCTGCGACCACCGCATCCTTTATGGCGCCGACGGAGCCAAGCTCTTGGCCCGGATCAAGGAGCTGCTTGAAGCTCCACTCTCGCTCGCGAGCTGAGAGTAGGCTGAAATGGCTATGAGCGACCAGGCCCGGGAATGCTCGGTTGTCGAGCTGGGGCGACTCGATTACCGCGAAGCAAACCAGCTCCAAGAGCGCGTCCGCGATGCCCGTGAGGCGGGCCGGATAGGTGACACGCTGCTGCTGCTCGAGCATGACCCCGTCTACACGCGCGGGCGCCGCAGCAGCCCTCAGGAGCTTCCCCAAGAGGCAGCTTGGTACGCCGATCGTGGGATTGAGATCGTTGATGTGGACCGCGGCGGGCGCGTCACCTACCACGCCCCCGGGCAGCTGGTCGGTTACCCGATCGTCAAAACGGCCGACGTCGTCGCCCACGTCCGATCGCTCGAGCTCGTAATCATTGCCGCGCTCGAATCTTTCGGTATCGAAGCCCGAGCACGGGTTGATGAGGGCGCCGACTTCACAGGCGTCTGGGTCGATGAGCGCAAGATCGCCTCGATCGGTGTTCACATGCGCCGCTCGATCACAACGCACGGTTTCGCAGTCAACCTCAATATGGATCTCGAACCGTGGCAGTGGATAGTCCCCTGCGGCCTGCAGGCTCCGATCACCTCGGTCGCCGCTGAAACAGGCGCCGAGGTCGACGCCGACGCGTTCGCAGCCGAGGTCAGCCGTGTTTGGGCCG
>CAJBIG010000178.1 GCA_903953065.1 uncultured Solirubrobacterales bacterium | reverse complement strand
CTCGTCACCAACAGGCTTCTCGAGCGAAACGGGCGCCTGGGCTGAGCGTTTGATCTGATCAACCTCTTCGGGATCGATGCCGGTTACTGCGGCGATCTCTTCCGGCGTAGGTTCGCGGCCCAGCTCGGTGACGAGCTTGCGCTCGGCGCGGCCGATCTTGTTGAGCTTCTCAACGACGTGCACCGGGATGCGGATCGTGCGCGCCTTGTCGGCCAGCGCGCGGGCGATCGCCTGACGGATCCACCAAGTTGCGTAGGTCGAAAACTTGAAGCCCTTGCGGTAGTCGAACTTCTCGGCTGCGCGGACGAGGCCGAGTGTGCCTTCTTGAATTAGGTCGAGGAACGGCAAGCCTTGGTTGCGGTAGTTCTTGGCAATCGAAACAACGAGGCGCAGGTTCGACTCAACCATCTTGTGCTTGGCGTTGAGGTCGCCGCGTTCAATCTTCTTCGCCAGATCAACCTCTTCCTGCGCGGTCAGCAGGCGGACCTTGCCGATGTCTTTGAGGAAGAGCTGCAGCGAATCGGTCGTCATGTCCGGGCGCAGGTCGATCGCGGCCTTGGCGCGGCGGCGAGTGCGCTTGTCCGGGGCGCGCTCAACCTGAGCGGCCGGCGCGGAAGGATCGTCGTCGATCAGTTCGATCTCCTGGCTCTCGATCCAACCCTTCAGCTCCTCGCGGTCTGAATCATCAAGGGCGAGCTCGGCGGTGGCGCTGGCGATATCGGCGTGCGAGAGCACTCCAGTTTGTGCGCCGCGGGCTACAAGCGTCTTGATCTCGTCCAGTTCCTGAAACTCAGTGACGGTCATGGCATCCGTTTCATGCTCGAAGGATCATCTACATCCGGCAAAGCCGAACCCTAATCACAGTAGAAGATCGGCGCTGAGACTCCCCCCGGCGGCCGATCGAACGACTGTGCAATGCCTTCAGAGTACCGCCGTCGGCTAAGTCTCGGGAAAGATTTACACGCTAAATCCCGCATCTTTGTTTCCGGCGTGGCAGAATGGAGCGATGTCGCCTTCAGAGCCACGCGATCCGACGAGCGAAAAAGACGTACTGACGAACCTTCCGCGCAGCCGACGCCAGCGCCCAAGCGTGCGCCGTGAAGCGGCGAGAATGTCACAGGCCAGCGCCAAGGTTCGCGCCAAAGTGGAAGCCACAAGTGTCGAGACCGAGGCCAGCTTGGTGCCTGAGGTTGAGCCGCGTGGGCCTCTTGCGGCCGCGAAGCCGAAGCGCAGCAGCTCGGTCCCCCGCGCCGGCTATGCAACGCCCGATCAGGGCAAGAAGTTCGGAAATGCCGATCCCGCAGGGCTGCTGACCGAGCTGACGCGGGCAGCGCTTCGCCTGCTGCCCGGCTGATAGAGCCCGCCAATACTGGCCCTCCTCTGCCCGGTGCAGCTTGCTGTACCCTTTAGGACGTAATGCCGAACCGCTTCGCGCGCTGCGTGAGGCGGACGGGGGAACCACTGCGAGCAGCGACTCGCTGGGGCGAATCGGACACTGTTTGTCTGTAGGGCCGCTCGTTTGGCCCGAGCCCGTCAGCTCACCTCGTAGGCCACCAACGAGACAAGAACAAGATCCGCTTTTCGTACCGACACCTACTTTCCGTACCTGCCGCTGCGCTTCTGCTGGCAGGCTCCGGCGTGCCCGCTTCAGCTCAAGGACCAGGCGGAATTGAAGCCGGCGAGTCGCTACTGAGCGCTTCGACGGCAACTGTCGGTGGCGTCGTGTCGATGGAGGGAATGCTGGCTGGCAGCGGCCCCGGCCGCCGCGCCGAAGTTCAGCTCCAAGGACGATCTGGCGTCTGGCTGAAGGTTGCCAGCGGATCGGCCGCCCGCGACGGTAGCTTCAAACTCTCGTGGCGAGCGCCTGTGAGCGGTCGTTTCCTCGCCCGCGCCGTAACCACAGGTAGCCACCGCAGCGGGCTCACTGCAACGCCAACGACCGTCGTTACGGTCCACAACAAGACTCAAGCGACTTGGTACGACCAGGCCGGCACAACGTCGGCCTGCGGCGTGAAGCTGCGCAAGAAGACGATCGGCGTCGCCCACAAGACGCTGCCTTGCGGCACACTGCTCGACTTCAGCTTCCGCGGTAAATCGATCGCCGTTCCCGTAATCGACCGCGGCCCCTTCGTCGCCGGCATCAGCTACGACTTCACGATCGAGGTCGCCAAGCGGCTCGGCTTCGTAAATACCGGACGCGGCTTCGTTGGCGTCTTACGCAGCGGTACCAAGTTGACGCAGCTGAGCGCCGCGCAGCTGCCCGGCGCGATCCCCGCCGCGGGCTAGGTAGAGCGTGGCCGACGAGCCGCTCGACATCGCGCAGGCCCCAGCGCTGGTCGCCAGCCACTGCGGCCTGCTGCCGGCCGAAACTACGGCCGTCGACGACGCGCTGGGACTCGTACTGGCAGAGCAGGTGATCGCCAGCGGCGACGTTCCAAGCTGCGCCAATAGCGCGATGGACGGCTTCGCGGTGCAGGCCGGAGAGGCCGGACGGACGCTGAAAGTAGTCGGCGAGTCGCGCGCCGGGCAGCCCGCCGAGATCGCCGTTGGCGCCGGCGAAGCGATCCGGATTTCAACCGGAGCGATGATGCCGGAAGGCGCCGACGCGGTAGCGCCGATCGAGCTGGTCGATGACGAAAGCGCGACGGTGACACTGCTCGAAGAGTTCGAGACCGGTCGCAACGTCCGCCTTGCGGGCGAAGACCTGCGCGCCGGTGACGCGGTCCTCGCGCCGGGCCGCGAACTCGGGCCTGCCGAACTTGGCATCGCCGTCGCTGCCGGGCGGGCAGAGCTGCAGTGCGTGCGCCGCGCCCGCGTGGCCGTGATTGCGACCGGAGACGAGCTCCGCGAGGCGGGCGCCGAGCTGGCGCCGGGAGAGCTGCACAACTCAAACCTGACGACGCTGCGCGCACTCGTATCCGCCGCCGGCGGCGAGCTGGTGCTCGCCAGCCAGGTAGGCGACGATCGTGCAGCCACGGCGCGCTGCCTGAGCGAGGCGCTGGAACAGGCCGACGTAATCGTCTGCTCCGGCGGCGTTTCGGTAGGGCCCCACGACCACGTCAAAGGGGCATTGATGGAGCTCGGCGTCGAGGAGCACTTCTGGCGCGTGGCGCTGCGCCCCGGACGACCAACCTGGTTTGGCAGTCTCGATGCGAGATTGGTCTTCGGCTTGCCCGGAAACCCGGTTTCAGCGATCGTCACCTTCCTGCTCTTCGTCGCGCCCGCGCTGCGGGCGCTCCAAGGCCGTCCAGCGCAAACTGCGACCAGCGCCAAGCTCGGCGAGCCGATCGCCCGTCACAGCGGCCGCGACGAGTGTGTCCGCGTCCGACTCGAAGGCGACGAAGCTTTCGCGACCGGCCCGCAGGGCTCGCACATCCTCAGTTCGGTCGCGCTGGCCGACGCGCTGGCGGTAATCCCGCGCGGCGCCGGCTCGTTGGCAGCCGGCAGCGAGATCGATCTGCTGCCATTGCAGCCTTAGGCTGCTTCGAGATAAGCGACAACGCGGTTCGTCAGCGCCGTCAGCGCCGGCGCCGAATCATTGATCGCCATCGGACGATCAAGCAGAAGTTGATCGAGCTCAGCACCGAGAGTCGGATCGGTTCGCGCAACAAGTCGCGCGGCAGCCTGCGATGCGCGACGCGCGGCGAGCGGGTCGAGTGTCCAGATCGCCTCAAACTGTCGGTCACCATCGGCGTCAGCGCCGGGCTCGGTGACTCCGTGCTGCTCCCAAGCCAGCAAGCATGCGCAATAGCCTGGCGCGTCGACAACAACAGCCCATTCGTTGCCGAGCGCATCCTCAGGCGCCAGCGGGATCTCAACCGGCCCACCCTTCGGCGAGCGTTCCGCAGCAAAGTCGGCGAAGACGACAGCGGCCTCGGCCTGTTTGGCGAGCTGGCGGTAGCGCGGTTCAACGGCGCGGTAGAACGACTCGTGCTGGAACGCGCCGATCAGCACCGGCGCGGCAGCGCTGGCCAACGTTTCGTGCTCGATCGCGCGGCTAAGCGCCATCAGCGTCGACTTGCGCAGAATCTGCGGCCTCACGTCGTGGCTCGATGAAGCGACGGCAGCGTAAAGCGAAGGGCGATCGGAGTGGCTGCCATCTTCGATCGCGCGTTCGATCGCCGATGCGATTGAGAGTCCGCGATGACGGTACGCCTGCACGCGACGCAACGCCTCGACGTCTTCGGCGCTGTAGCTGCGGTAGCCGTTGGAGCTGCGCTTCGGCTTCGGGAAGCTGTAGCGCTGCTCCCACATGCGCAGCGTTCCAGCGGCAATTCCGCTCTGCTCGGCAACCTCTTTAATGGCTAAATCGTTCATCGGATTTGATCGCAGCGAAGGTTCGCTGACCTCCCCCACAGCACATCAATACGGACAACCGACTCAGATCGGTCATCCTTGGAGCTGATCCTGTCCGTACCTGTCACATGAACGCTCACAAGACACAGTCAATCCTGCTCACCGGAGCGACCGGCGCCGTCGGTGGCGCGCTGCTGCCGAAATTGCTCGAAGAGCACCACACGGTCAAGGCCTTGGTTCGCAACCCGCAACAAGCGTCGCTGGGCGGAATTGAGGTCGTCGAAGGCGACGTGCTCAGTGGAGCCGGTCTCGACCAGGCGCTCGAAGGAACCGACGTTGCCTACTACTTGATCCATTCGATGGGTCGGTCGCCGGGCGACTTTGAACTGAACGACCGGATCGGCGCGCGGAACTTTGCGCAGGCCGCCGAGCGCGCCGGAGTGCGCCGCATCGTCTACCTCGGCGGGCTTCCCCCTTCCGGCGGCGGCTCAGCACACCTTTCGAGCCGCGCCGAGGTTGCCGAGATTCTGGCAACCGCGGTTCCAGAGCCTGTCCACGCCCGCGCCGCGATGGTGATCGGAGCCGACAGCGCTTCGTTCACGATGCTCAGCCAGTTGGTTCACCGCCTGCCGCTGATGGTCGGACCGAAGTGGATCGATACCCGCACGCAGCCGATCGCTGCCGATGACGTAACCAACGCACTGGCGCGGCTGGCGGACTTCGAAGCCCCGCCGAGCGACGTTGAGCTGGGCGGAGCGGAGATCGTCAGCTACCGCCAGATGATGGACCGCTTCGCGCGGATTGAAGGCCGCCGCGAACCGCTGATCATTCCCGTTCCGGTGCTCTCCCCACGGCTCTCCTCGTACTGGGTCCGTTTTGTCACCAGCGTTGAACCGGCGCTCGCGCGGCCGCTGATCGACGGACTCAAGGAAGAGATGATTGTGCGCACGCCGCCACCACCGGGGATCAACGACAGTCCGATGAACTTCGATGAGGCAGTAGAGCGAGCAATGCAGGAGAGCGGTACTTAACTCAGATGAACACGGTCATCGTAATTGCCGAAGCGCTGGCCGTGATCGTCGCTTTGGTGCTGTTGGCTCTGGCGCTCGTTGCGCTTGGAACGAAGCTGATCAGTCGCCCCAGCAGGGTCGGTGCGGTCGAGATTGGCGCGCTTCAGGACTCAACGCACACCGATCAGCGAGGCGCCGTCAGATCGGTTCAGTCTGCCGACCTGCAGATCGACTCCAAGGCGCTTGAGGCGATCTGGACGCCGATGAACTTGGAGCGGCTGGCCCGCACCTATTGGCGCTTTCTGACGCGCTGCACGCTGGGCCTGATCCGAATCCAGTACACCGACGAGGAGCGATTTGTCGTCTTCATCCGCAAACCGTTCGTGTTGCTCGCCTTCCGCAAGCCGGAGTACGAAATGGACGAGGTCCGCGGCATTGTGCGCTGGCGGATCGAGCGTGGCGTGCTCGTCGCAGCACCGGGCATCAACAGCGACGGCTACCTCGAGATCGACGTTGCTCGCAGGCCGAGCGAGAAGCCTGGTCAGAGCACGCTCCACGTCGACGTCGAGATTGCCAACTACTACCCGCGGATCGCAGCCTCGATCGCACAATGGGTTTACGCAGCCACGCAGTCAAAGATTCACGTGCTCGTCTGTTACGCGTTCCTGCGCTCGATCGCCCGCGGCGACCTCGCCGAATCGAAGACCGCTCGCTTCGCCCCGATCGATCAGCTGCCAGCGCCAAGTGGGCCGCGTCCGCGCGATCGCGGCGTTACCAAAGCCAGCGCCCAGAGCGGCTAGCCGGTCATTTCGCGCATCTTCTCGCGATTGTGGCGAGCCTTGACGCGGCGAACGGTTCCGGAACTGGAGCGCATCACGATCGACTCGGTTGACGCAACGCCGCGGCCCTCGTAGCGGACACCCTGCAGCACGTCGCCGTCGGTTACGCCCGTCGCCGAGAAGAAGCAGTCATCGCCGCGCACAAGATCATCTTGGGTGAGCTGGCGCTCGAGGTCATAGCCGGCGTCCAGCGCTGCCTTGCGCTCGCCTTCGTTGCGCGGCCACATCCGACCGATCAGCGCGCCGCCGGTCGCCTTCAGAGCGGCCGCCGAAATCACGCCTTCCGGCGTTCCCCCGACCCCCCAAAGCAGATCGACCGGCGAGCGGTCGCTCACAGCCAGCAGTGCGGCGCTTACGTCACCGTCGCTGATCAGCCGCACGCGCGCGCCGGCAGCTCGGATCTTCTCAATCTGCTCCTGATGGCGATCGCGGTCGAGCACGACGACGGTTACATCGCCGAGATCGATGTTGCGCCGCTCGGCGATGAGAGCGCAGGTCTCAGTGACGGGCCGATCGAGGTCGAGCAGGTCGGCGATGTCGCTGGCGCCGGCCATCTTCTCCATGTAGACGCACGGGCCTGGATCAAACATCGTTCCGCGAGGCGAGACTGCGATTACGGCCAACGCGCTCGGCATCCCCTTCGCTGTCAGCGTCGTTCCTTCGAGTGGGTCGACGGCGATGTCGACCTGCGGCTCGGAACCGTTACCAACCTGCTCGCCGTTGTAAAGCATCGGCGCTTCGTCCTTCTCGCCTTCGCCAATCACAACGAGGCCATCCATCGAGACGGTTGATAGCACCTGGCGCATTCCGTCAACGGCAGCCTGATCGGCCGCCAACTTGTCGCCCATCCCGATCAGTCGCGCGGCCGAGAGCGCGGCCGCTTCGGTAACTCGCACCAGTTCAAGGGCGAGGTTTCTGCCGGGTGAGGTATGCGGGTCTGACATCAGCGGTTGCGCCTAAATGCGCTCTGCGACCTTATCGCGGCTGCGTCCGCTATGGCGTCACGACCGGCGTTCGAGCTGCACCGCGGCGCCTAGGTGGCAATCTCCCGCCTATCGGCGCGGGGAATCGCTAGCTTTCGCACTATGGAACCCCTCGTTCACGACGGCACGCTGCACGGCAGCGCCTACCCACCCATCGCCGACTATGCATTTCTCTCCGACTGCGAGTCGATCTGTCTGATCGCGCCGAGCGGCCGCGTCGAATGGATGTGCCTGCCACGGATGGATGGGCCATCGGTCTTCGGCGCCATGCTTGACCGCGACGCCGGCGGTTTCCGCATCTCCCCCGGCGACCAGCGCGTGCCAGCCGGCCGCCGCTACCTGCCGGGAACGATGATTCTTGAAACAACGTGGGCAACCCGCACCGGCTGGGTGGTTGTTCAAGACGTGCTGCTGGTTGGCCCTTGGCACCATGACTCCGAGCGCTCCGAGACTCACCGCCGCTCGCCTACCGACACCGACGCCGACCACGTCTTGCTGCGGACGATGCGCTGCATCAACGGCCACGTCGAGATGCAGATGGAATGCGAGCCAAAGCTTGAGTACGGCCGCATCCCGGTGCAGTGGGATTACGCCAGCGACGGTTACGGAGTCGGCGTCGCATCGGCCGAGGGCGAGGAGCTGAAGCTGACGCTCACGACCGACCTTCGGCTCGGTTTCGAGGGCGGCCGCGCCCGCGCCCGCACAACGCTGCACGAGGGCGACACGGCCTTCGTAGCGCTCAGCTGGACCGAACACGAAGCGCCTGCGAGCTTCGACGAGGCCTACCGCCGCCTGACCTTCACGGCCGACTTCTGGCATGACTGGCTGGCGCACGGTTCGTTCCCCGACCACCCGTGGCGGACCTACCTGCAGCGCAGCGCGCTGACGCTGAAGGGCCTTACCTACGCCCCGACCGGCGCGATGGTCGCGGCCGCCACAACGTCGCTGCCGGAGACGCCCGGCGGCGAGCGCAACTGGGATTACCGCTATTCCTGGATTCGCGATTCAACCTTCATGCTCTGGGGGCTTTACTCGCTCGGTTTCGCGCAGGAGGCAGGCGACTACTACTACTTCATCGAGGACCTAGTCGCCGGCGACCGCGACCTGCAGGTTCTTTACGGCATCGGCGGTGAGCGCGAGCTCGAAGAGAGCACGCTCGACTACCTCGACGGCTACGAGGATTCAAAGCCGGTGCGAATCGGCAATGGCGCCTACAACCAGAAGCAGCACGACGTTTGGGGCGCGCTGCTCGATTCGATCTACATTCACACCAAGAACCGTGATCAGCTCAGCGATTCGGCTTGGCCGATCATCGTCAACCAGGTCGAGCGTGCGATTGAAAACTGGCGCGAGCCTGATCGCGGCATCTGGGAGGTGCGCGGTGAGCCGCAGCACTTCGTCTCTTCAAAGGTCTTCTGCTGGGTCGCCTGCGACCGTGGCGTGCGCCTTGCCGAACTGCGCAACGACCGCGAGCGCGTAGAGCGCTGGGAGGCCGCCGCGAACGAAATTCGCGAGGACATCCTCGCCAACGGAATCGACCCCGAGAAGAACCGCTTCGTCCAGGCTTACGGCTCTACCGCGCTCGACGCGGCGCTGCTGCTGGTGGCTCTCTTCCGCTTCCTGCCGGCCGATGATGAGCGGATCCGCAACACGGTCATCGGGATTGCCGACGAGCTGAGCGAGGATGGCTTCGTGCTCCGCTACCGAGTCGAGGAGACCGACGACGGCCTCAGCGGCGAGGAGGGAACGTTCACAATCTGCTCGTTCTGGATGGTTTCAGCGCTGGTTGAGATCGGCGAGCTCGACCGCGCGCGTGAGCTCTGCGAGAAGCTGCTCTCGTTCTCGAGTTCGCTCTCGCTCTACGCCGAAGAGCTCGACGCAAAGACCGGCCGCCACCTTGGCAACTTCCCGCAGGCCTTCACGCACCTCGCGCTGATCAACGCAGTAATGAAGCTGATCAGCGCCGAGGATGCGATCAACGCTGCCAACGAGGAGCTCGACGCTGGCCGCTCGCTCGAGCAGGTCACAGGTGAGCAACCGGCAGTTGAACCGGCCGCCGAGGAGCTCGGATGAGCCAATTTAAAGTGCAGCGCTGTGACGACGCTGAGGATGCTTCACAGCTGGCGGCAGCGACGATCACGAAGATGCTCGAAGCGGCGATCAGCGCCCGCGGGGAAGCGCACTTGGCCTGCTCCGGCGGCAACACGCCCGACCGCACCTACGAAATCCTCAGCGACCTGCTTGGCAACGGCGACGGCGTTCACCTCTGGCTTGCCGATGAGCGCTGCGTCGGGCCTGAGGATCCACAGGCGAATTCCCTGCTGCTGCAGCAGACGCTGAAGCTGCCGGGTGCCACGCTTCACCGCGTGAAGGGTGAACTCGGCCCAGACGCGGCCGCCGCCGACTACTGCGAACAACTCGGCGACACTCAGCTTGACGTCGTACTGCTGGGCCTCGGGCCTGACGGTCACACCGCTTCGCTATTTCCCGGTCATCCGGAGCTCGCGATGACGGGCGCGCGCGTGATCCCTGTTGTCAACTCGCCGAAGCCACCCCCGGAGAGGGTCAGCCTCTCGCTGCCGACGCTCTCGGGGGTCACCGACATCGTCCTGCTCGTGACCGGCGCCGGCAAGGCCGATGCGCTGGCATTGACGCTCGGCGAGCCCGGCCCTCAAGCGCCAGCCTCACTGCTTCCGGCCGACCGCATGACGCTGATCGCTGACGCGGCCGCGCTTGGCGAAAGCGACAGCTAACGGAGCTCCAGATGCCTACGACGCCAGCAAGCGCAGGGGCCGCAGGCCTGCCCGATCTGCTGATCAGCACGAGGCGGCGAACGCTGGAGCTGACGGGAGCAGTTAGCGATCAAGACCTCGAGCGCCAGATCGATCCGATCATGAGCCCGCTCGTCTGGGACATCGCCCACATCGCCGCTTATGAGGACCTCTGGCTCGTTCACCGTGATGGCGGCAAGCCGCTGCTGCGGCCGGAGCTCGCAGCGCTGTACGACGCCTTTGAGACGCCGCGAGCGGTGCGCGGCGAGATCGCGCAGCTGAACGCCAGCGAGGCGCGCGAATACCTCGCCGCTGTGCGCGCCCGCGCACTCGAACTTGCCGCGCAGCAGGACGTTGACGCTGAGATCGGCGAGATGGTCTTGCGCCACGAACTCCAGCATCGCGAGACAATCTGCCAGACGCTGGCGCTGGCGCAGCTGGCCGGTTTTGACCCCGACTTCCGCGAATCTCCACCGCCCGCCCCAGGCGGGCACAGCGGTCTTGAGTTCGTCGAGGTAGGCGGCGGCGACCTGGCGATCGGCGCCAGCGGCGAGCAGTTCGCCTACGACAACGAACTGCCGCGCCGCGCCGTGCGAGTCGAGCGCTTTGAGATCGGCCGCACGCCGGTGACGAACGCAAGCTGGCTCGAGTTCACCTCCGAGGGCGGCTACCGCGAGCGACAGTGGTGGAGCGACGAAGGCTGGGCTTGGGTTACAAACGAGGCGATTACTGCGCCGCGCTACTGGGAACTGAGCGGCAGCGAGCAGCCGCTCGAATTGACCAGCTGCGGCCCTCGCGCTCTTGACCCTGACCGGCCGGTGGCGCACATCAGCTTCTTCGAGGCCGAAGCCTTTGCCAGCGCGCGCGGCGCACGGCTGCCCAGCGAAGCGGAGTGGGAGGCGGCGGCGCAGTGGCAGCGTGGCGCCCCGACCGACCGCGGCCGTGCCAACGTCGGCCAGGTCAGCTTCGACACCGCGCCGGTCGGCGCCTACCCTGATGGCGCTGCCGACTGCGGAGCGCACGACCTGATCGGCAATCTTTGGGAGTGGACGGCGAGCGAGTTCGACGGCTACCCCGGCTTCAGCGCCCACCCATACCCCGAGTACTCGGAGGTCTTCTTCCGCAAGGGTTACCGCGTGCTGCGCGGCGGCTCTTGGGCGACCGACGGGCGCGTGGCATCACCAAGCTTCCGCAACTGGGATCTGCCGCAGCGCAGACAGATCTTTAGTGGCGTGCGGCTCGTTCGCGACGTGCCCCAATGAGCGAGCGCGTGCGGGTGATCTGCCCGCTGAACGAGAGTGATGAGCGCACGCTTGCCGACGACGTGCTCGACGGCCTGACGCGCCCGTTCAAGGAGCTGGCGCCAAAGCACTTCTATGACGAAACCGGTGGCGAGCTCTTCGACCAGATCTGCGACCTGCCCGGGTACTACCCGACGCGCGCCGAACGCTCAATCTTCGAAGCTGACGGAGCCGAGATCGTCGCCGCCTCAGGAATGGCAGAGCTGGTTGAGCTCGGTTCGGGAACGGCCGAGAAGACAATGATCCTGATCGACCAAGCTGCAGCGGCGGGAACGCTCCAGCGCTACGTGCCGTTCGACGTAACCGAAGCGATGGTGCGCCGCTGCAGTGAGATCTGCGGCGAACGCTTTACCGATGCTGAGATCATCGGCGTCGTCGGCGACTTCGAGCGCCACCTCGAATACATTCCGCCGCCGATCGAGGGCGCTCCGCGCGTCGTTGCGCTGCTCGGCGGGACGATCGGCAACTTCGTGCCTGGTTCGCGCAGGCAACTTCTGCGCGCAATCGCGGCGCTGCTGCGGCCGGGGATCGACCACCTGCTGCTCGGCACCGACCTGGTCAAGGACCCGGCCGTAATCGAAGCCGCCTACAACGACAGCGCCGGCGTAACGGCGGCCTTCAACCGCAACGTCCTGAGCGTCATCAACTGCAGCCTAGACGCCGACTTTGATGTCGACGCGTTCGAGCACGTCGCGTTCTACGACCGCGGCCAGGAATGGATTGAGATGCGGCTACGTGCAAGCCGCGCAATGCACGTAAAGATCGCCGCAATCCCACTGGCGATCGACTTCGCTTCAGGCGAGGAGCTGCGGACCGAAGTCAGCGCCAAATTCACGCCGCAGCGACTGGCCGACGACCTTGGGGCCGCCGGCCTGAAGCTGGAGAAAACTTGGACCGACAGCGAAGGGCGCTTCGCCCTCTCGCTGTCCAGTCCAGTCGTTTAGCTGAGGCGCTCGATGATCATCGCTTCGCCCTGACCTTGGGCGACGCACATCGTCTCGAGGCCGTAGCGGCCGTCGAGCGTTTCGAGGTCGTTCAGCAGCGTCGTCATGATCCGCACGCCGGTCATTCCGAACGGATGGCCGAGCGCGATTGCTCCGCCGTGCGGGTTGAGCTTGTCGATGCTGAAGCCAACCTCGCGGGCGATCGGCAGCACCTGCGCTGCGAAGGCCTCGTTCAGTTCGATCACATCGATGTCGTCGATCGTCAGGCCGGCGCGGTCAAGCGCCTTGTTGATCGCACCAATCGGCGCGACGCCCATGTACTCGGGCTCGTTGCCTGCCGTTGCGGCCGTGATGATCCGGGCACGGGGCTTGAGGCCCAGCTCGGCGGCCTTGTCGGCGCTCATCAGCAGCGCCGCTGCGGCGCCGTCGTTGAGCGGGCAGGCATTACCTGCTGTGACCGTGCCGTCCTCGCGGAAGGCTGGCTTGAGGCTTGCGAGCCGCTCAACCGTTGAGTCGGCGCGCGGGCCGTCGTCGGTATCGACGACAGTGCCGTCGGGCAGCGTCACGGCGACGATCTCACGGGCGAAGACGCCTGCCTCCTGAGCGGCAACAGCGCGCTCCTGCGAGAGCTGGGCGTACTCGTCCTGCTCCTCGCGCGTGATGCCGTACTTGTCGGCCACGTTCTCGGCCGTCAGGCCCATCGCGATGTAGGCGTCCGGCTGTCCGGGCTCCTTGCCCTGCAGCTTCTCGTTCTGGTCCTCCGGGTGGCCTGCCTCCTGCGCCGCGTTGTAGCGCGAGACGAACTCGACGCCGGCCGCGATGTAGGTGTCGCCCTGGCCGGAGGCGATGTTGTTGGCGGCGATGCGGATTGCGTCAAGGCCGGAAGCGCAGTAGCGCGACACGGTCGAACCGTTGGTCGCGTCGGTCAGATGCTCGCTCAGCAGCACGGCGATGCGGCCGATGTTGTTGGCCTGAAGGCCCTGTGGCAGACCGCAGCCGCAGATCACCTCTTCGACCGTGGCAGGGTCGACGCCGCTGTTTCGCTCCAACAGCTGGTCGATTACAAAAGCGGTTGTTTCATCGGGACGCAGCGTTGCAAGCGACCCCTTGAATGCGCGGCCGACCGGCGTACGGACGGCATCAACGATTACGACTTCGGGCATTGGTTACTCCTTGGTTTTTGGTCCGGCGGTCGCACTCCACGGACGTTTTCCCCGGCGGTCGCACTCCACGGGGCCTTTGTGCCGGGCGATTGCACCGGCTGGCTGTAAGCATAAAGCAGACGGCCGCCGACACGGCTCGCCGCCTTCTCATACCATTCGCCGCCCAACCCAACAGGAGCTTTTAACAATGGATATTGAAGGCAAGGGAGCAATCGTCTCCGGCGGCGCATCAGGACTTGGCGAAGCAACCGTTCGCCGCCTCCACGCGGCCGGTGCGGTCGTCGTAATCGCCGACGTCAACCCCGAGAAGGGCGAGCCGCTGGCCGAAGAGCTGGGGATTACTTTCGTTCAAACCGATGTGCGCGAAGAAGACCAAGTTCAGGCAGCTGTCGATAAGGCCGCCGAGGTAGAAGGCGGATTGCGGATCGCAATCTCCTGCGCCGGCACCGGCATTCCGATCAAGGTCGCTTCAAGCAAGGGGCCCCACCCGCTCGACGCCTTCAAGGTGATCATCGACATCAACCTAATCGGCACCTTCAACCTGATGCGCCTCGCGGCTTTCAGCATGCTCAGTAGCAACGAGCCTGACGAAGGAGGCGAGCGCGGCGTCTGCATCAACACGGCATCGGTTGCCGCTTTCGAAGGCCAAGTTGGGCAGATCGCCTACTCAGCCTCAAAGGGCGGCGTCGTCGCAATGACGATCACCGCAGCGCGCGACCTTGCCGACAAGGGAATCCGCGTAAACACGATCGCCCCCGGCCTCTTTGACACGCCGCTGCTTGGCGCGCTGCCGGAAGATAAGCGCGCCGCGCTCGGCGCTCAGGTGCCGTTCCCAAGCCGCCTTGGCCGCCCGGAGGAGTACGCGCAGCTAGCTCAGCAGATCGCCGAGAACCCGATGCTCAACGGTGAGACGATCCGCCTCGACGGCGCAATCCGGATGGCGCCCCGCTAAGCGCAGCTCAAAGCCCGAGGCCCTGCACCCCGAGCTCGTCAAAGCCAATGTGGTGGGCGAGCTCGTGGCGCACGGTCACGACTACCTGCTCGCGCAGCAGCGCCGGGTCGTGGCCGAAGTCGCGGCGCAGCGTGTCGCGGAAGATGATGATTCTGTCCGGGTAGTTGTCACGCGTGGCGCCGTCGCCCTGATAGAGGCCGTAGGCGCGCTGGCGGCGACCACCGTTTGAGATCACGACGGCGACGTTGCGCCCCAGCGCCTCGCGCAGCAGGTCAGGGAGATCATCGAGCGCGTCGCGCACCAGCTCCTCAAAGTCCTCGTCATTGAAAGGGTCAAGGTCGAGGAACTCCTCTTCATCCGGCTCTACCGCCAGCCCCTGGCGGGCCAGCCGCTCGCTCTCAACGACAAGGGCCTCAAACTCTGCTTCCGATTCCGGAGCCGTGTAATCGGAGAGGCGGAAGGCGATCAGGATCGCACCGCCAAAGATCACGGCCACGCCGAGCACGCCAAGCGCGATCACCTGAATCAGATGGAAGGTCGGGTTGATGCTGAAGCCGCCGAGCAGCACCGAACTTGAGATTCCGGCCGCAAGCGCGACTACCGATGCAACAGCGATGCGGGAGAGCGTTGGCATCGCGACCGCTGCCCTTACCTCATCGCCCGCGAGATCACGATCCGCTGGATCTCGTTGGTTCCCTCGTAGATCTGAGTGATCTTGGCGTCGCGCATCATCCGTTCGACCGGGTATTCGCTGACGTAGCCGTAGCCGCCGAGAACCTGCACGGCTTCCGTTGTGACCCACATGGCGGTGTCGGAGGCGATCAGCTTGGCCATTGAGGTCAGCTTCGCCAGCCCCGGCTCGTCGCGGTCGGATGCTGCTGCGGCGCGATAGGTCAGCTCGCGCGCTGCCGCCGTGCGGGCCTCCATCTCGGCGAGCTTGAAGGCAATGCCTTGGTGCTCATGAATCGGCTTGCCGAAGGTGATCCGCTCTTTTGCGTATTCGTTGGCGTAGTTGGTCGCGCCTTGAGCTATGCCGACGGCTTGAGCCGCTGCGCCGAGCCGCGTGCGCTCAAGCACGCCGAGCGCCACGCTCAGCCCCTTCTCAGGGTCGCCGATCACGTTCTCTTTCGGAATTCGAACGTCGTCGAAGACGGGCGAGCCGGTCGGTGAGCCTTTGATCCCCATCTTCTTCTCGAGCTTGCCGATTGACAGCCCTTCGCGGTCGGCTTCAACGATGAAGGCGCCGATGCGGCGGTTCTCGCGGTCGGTCGAAGCCATAACGACGTAGAAGTCGGCGACGCCGGCGTTGGTGATCCAGTTCTTCGAACCGTTGATTACCCACTCGTCGCCGTCAAGCTTGGCGGTCGTGCGCATCGCGCCCGGGTCGGAGCCGGCCTCAGGCTCGGAGAGCGCGAAGGCCGGTGACTTCTCACCGCTGGCGCAGCCTGGCAGGAAGCGCTGCTTCTGCTCGTCGCTGCCGAAGAGGCGGATCGGCAGCGTGCCAAGGTCCTGCACCATCAAGATCAGCGACGAGGAAGCGCAGGACATCGCGATCTGCTCAATCGCGATGTTCAGCAT
>CAJBIG010000177.1 GCA_903953065.1 uncultured Solirubrobacterales bacterium | reverse complement strand
TGGAGCTGTTCATCACGCCGCAGCTGGGCCTGCTGCTGACCGCTCCACTGCTGGGGTTTGCTTTCGTTTCAGTCGCGCTTGCCTGGCGCTCACGCCGCGCGCGGCTGGCGCGGGCGCTGCCCGAGGCGGCCGACGTTGAGGTTGCAGCTCAGCTGATGGCGGCAATCTGCGCCGCCTCGGTAGTCGCCGCGATCTTCTTCCTGCCGAGCCTCAGCGGCCTCTCGCCCGGAGAGCCGCTGGTTGTAGCGCTGCCGACGGCCGCTGCGCTCAGCTCGTGGGGAATGCGCCGCTACCCAAAGCTCGGCGTCGCGCTGGCAGTTGTTGGGGTCGCGCTCACGCTGTGGCTGCTGATCGCCGCGCGCCTTGCCGCATCTTCCGGCCTGACGCCGCTCAGCGGGCCGCTGCCTTGGAGCATCTTCGGCGGCTGAGGCAGCCCCGTGGACTAGTCGCCGAGCTGATCAAGAATCTCGGTCGCGGCGCTAGCCGGATCAAGCTTGCGCTCGACAACGGCATCGAAGAGCTTGGAGAAACGCTCGTCCCCATCGACCTTCTGCTCAAGGTCGCGCCGCATCCGGTGCGTACAGATCGAGATCACCTCACTGCGTAGATTGCGGCGGCGACGCTCGGCCAGCGTTCCCTCGGCTTCAATGAAGGCGCGGTGGGCGTCTAGCTCTTCGGCCAGTTCGGCGACTCCCTCGCCGCGCAGCGCCTCCGTCTTTACGATCGGAGTCGGCCGTCCGTCGGCCGGCGCGAGGCTGAGGACGCCGCGGATCTCGCGCACCATTGTTTCCGTCATCGGGTGATCGCACTTGTTGACGACGATGATGTCGGGGATCTCCATCACACCGGCCTTGAGCGCCTGAATTGAATCGCCTGAGCCAGGCATAAGCACCAGCACGATCGTGTCGGCGTGATCGATGATGTCGACCTCGGCTTGCCCCACGCCAACGGTCTCGAGAAAGATGTCTTGGCGGCCGGCTGCGTCCATCAGCAGCGCCGTCTGCAGCGCCGCTTCGCTGAGACCGCCGAGCGCGCCTCGGTTGGCCATCGAGCGGATGAAAACCCCTTGGTCGAGGAAGTGGTCGGTGAGGCGGATCCGATCGCCCAGCAGCGCGCCTTGCGTAAATGGCGAGGAGGGGTCAATCGAGAGCACGCCGACGCTGCGGCCCTGCTCGCGGCGAAGAGCGGTCAGGGCGCTGATCAGCGTTGACTTGCCGGCGCCGGGCGCCCCGGTGCAGCCGACTATCGCGGCCTTGCCGGTGTGCGGGTAGACCTCGCGAACCAGTTCCCAGCCGCGCGGGTCATCGGACTCGACGAGCGTTATTGCCCGAGCCAGCGCGCGCTGATCCCCCGCCAAAAGGCGTTCGGCGAGGCTGTCGGCGGCGGCGGAAGTCACGGCCTTCGAGGTTAGCGGGCGAGCCGGTGGTTGGGCGGCCGGCGCGGCTGCCCGGCTAGGCTTGCCGGGCGATGGAAACAACTGCTCAGATCAGCGATCCCGCAAGCTCGCAGGATCGGCCGCAGCCGCGCCCCGCGCCCGCGCCGCTGCGCGGCGGACCGATCGCTTTTATTCGCTTTGCAGCGGCCAACGGAATGCTCAACTTGAAGTACGCACGACTGGTCGCGCGCTGGGTTTGGCTGAAGCTGCGTTGGCGTGGGCGCCTGCGTGGTGACGGACTCTTCTTCGTCTGCCCGAATGTGACATTTGAAATTGGCCGCGAGGCTGTAGTTGAGCTCGGCCGCTGGTCATGGATCGGAGACGGCTGCAAGATCCGCGCGCACGAAGGCACCGTCAGCATCGGTGACCGAACCGTGCTCGGGCAGGAGTGCACGATCTCGGCCTTTCAGCACGTTTCGATTGCCAGCCAGTGCATCCTCGCCGACCGCGTAATGCTGATCGATTTTGACCATGCGACTAACGACGCCGAGCGGCCGATCCGTGACCAAGGGATCTACAAGCGCGACGTGCGCGTTGGCAACAATGTTTGGATCGGTTACGGCGCCTGCCTGCTGCGCGGCGTCACAGTTGGAGACAATTCGATCATTGGCAGCCTCGCCGTCGTCACACGCGACGTTGAAGAGAACGCCGTCGTCGGTGGCTCGCCAGCGCGTGTGCTGAGAATGCGCGAGCAGCCAGAGACTCTGCGCTGGCGCTAGGCCTCGCTGCGTGAGGCGACCAGCGCCTCGTCGTAGAGCTCGCGCGTCTCGCTCGCCACATCGACCCAGTCAAAGCCAAGCACGTGTTCGGATGCCTCGGCAATAAGGCGCTCGCGCAGCTCGGTATCGGTGAGCATCCGCTCAATCATTACGCCGAGATGATCGGCGTCGCCACCGTTGAAGCGCAGCCCCACGCGGTCTCCTCCGGGGACGACCTCACGCAGACCGCCGGTGTCGGCGACGATGCACGGGCAGCCACTGGCCATCGCCTCAAGCGCGACGAGACCAAATGGTTCGTAGAGGCTTGGGATCACGCAGAGGTCGGCGATCCGGTAGAGCGAATGGAGCACGTCATCGCCGATCCAACCGAGAAAAGTTCCATATTCACTAAGGCCAAGCTCTTCGGCCTGCTTCTTGAGCTCCGCTTCGTGCGTGCCGGAGCCGGCGACGAGGAAGCGCACCTTGCCAACGCGTTCGATGATCGGCGGTAGCGCTTCAAGCGCAAGCTGGAAGCCTTTCTCGTAAACCAAGCGGCCAACGAGGATTACGAGCTGTTCGTCAGGCGCGGCGAAGTTGGCGCGCAGCGCTTCGAGATCATCGACCGGCTGCAGGTCGAGCGGGTCGATCCCGTTGGCGATTACGTCAACGCTCTGCTCGTCAAGATCAAAGATGTCGGCGACATGGCCGCGCATGTAATACGAGCAGGTGATCAGCCGGTCGGCGCGCGCTGCCATCGTCCGCTCAACACCATGGATCCAGCTTTGTGGATGCTTATCGACCCAGCCCTGGTGGCGGCCGTATTCGGTCGCGTGGATCGTCACGACAAGCGGGCAGCGGAAACGGTTCGCGAGATGGTCGCCGGCAACGAAGACGAGCCAGTCGTGGCCGTGGACGATGTCGAAGTCGTAGCGGTCGCCAAGCTCGACCCCGGCGGCCAACATGTCGGCGTTCATGTGCTCAATCCAAGTGACAAATTCGCCAAGGTCGCCGGGGCGGCTTGGTTCGGGGACTCGGTGAACGATTACGCCGGCAACCTCCTCCTCGGCGGCAAGCTCGCCGTCGCCGCGTGTGAGCACGTGAACGTCAACGCCCTGAACGACGAGCTGCTCGGCGAGCTTGCGCACATGGCGCGCCAAACCGCCCTCAACGACAGGCGGGTACTCCCAAGAAAGAATCAGAACGCGGGTCATGGTTCAAGAAGCGGTGCGAGGCTCAGCGTTGGCGCGAGATTGCGAAGCGCGGCCTCTCCTAAGGGTACCGAGGCCAGCTCTGCGTTGAAGTTTTCAAGGTGATCGCCAAATCGCTCCATCGGATAGGGACCGGCGAGGTCGTCGAACTCGAGGAAGGCCCAGTCGCTGGCTTGTAGCGCCAGCAGCTCCCGCGCCGCTCGCAGCGACAGGCCCGGGCCGGCGGCAAGCGCGCGCAGCTCGGCCTCGCGCGCCCGGTTCGTGATCGCTGCGACCTTCGGCGCCGCCCAGGTACGAAGCGAGTTGGATTTGCCCCAGCTGGTCGCAGCACTCAGCCCGCTCGGCCAGGGCACAGCTTCAACCTCCTGGAGCGCGTCGTCGAGAGCGGTCAGCTCAACGCCGCGCTGCGAGCAGGCCTCGACAAAGGCCGCGAGGAAGGTCGGGCCTTCGTGCCACCAAAGGCCGAAGAGCTCGGTGTCGAAGGCCAGCGTGCAGAGCCCGCCATCGGCTACGCGTGCTGCGCAGCGCTCGGCGAAGTCATCGGCATCATCTTTCGCCTGCCGCTCGGCGCGCTCGCAGTCGTAGACCTCGCCGTCGTTGGCCCACGGGCGATGTTCGAAGGTTGTGCGTTGGTGGCTATCGCGGTACGCGGCGCCGGCTGGATAGCCGTCGGAGCCCCAGACGAGATCAATAAGGGCGCGGTCGATCGGCGCCAACAGCGGCCCGTCGGCGCTGCGCAGCGGGCGCAGGTTGCGCTCGTCGCCGACTCCGAAGTGCCCCGTCATCTCGACGCAGGCAGCGTGAACTCCGGCTTCTTCCAAGAGGCGATCAATCCACGGCTCGTGCGCGCACTCGGGAATCCAAAAGCCGCCGCGCCACTGGCGCTCGAATCGATCGCGATGGCTCTGGACACCGTTCTGGGTTTGAAACCTGACGCCGGAGTTGCTTGCCAGCAGCGGCAGAATTGCATGCGTCGCGCTGCTCGTCCAAGCGGCGTGCGGCGCCAGACGGCCGAGCAGATCGCCCTCGCAGGCTTCGAGCGCCGCCAGTGCTGTGGCGTACTGCCCGGCTGCGCGTTCGAGCTCTTCGGCCAGGTCATCGCGACCACCTTCCCGGCAGCCTTCGGCGTCGAGCCGGTGCGACTCGGGCCGCAGCTCGCGCAGGAAGGAGGCGCAGCGGTCAAGTGCGCCCGGCGCTTCGAGCTGGTCGCAGAGCACCGGCGTGAGCGAGAGCGTTATCGGCGCGCCAGCGTCAAGCAGGTCGGCGATAGGCAGGTAGGAGGTGGCGATTGCCTCCCAGAGCCACTCCTCGCCGAACGGCCACGTGCCGAAGCCCTCGACGTAGGGCATGTGCGTGTGGAGCACAATCGCTACGCGGCCCGGCGCTGCCATCTTCAGGGCCTCATTACGGCGAGCAGGTCGAGCGCGCCGTCCAGCGAGCGGTCGCGCTCGCTGACGAGCGCAAAGTCGCGCTCCGAGATTGACGGCACGAAGCGGTCGTAGAACGGTTTCGTCAGCTTCAGCCGCTGGTGAATCGAATCCCATCCAAAGCGCTCAATCGCGATCTGGTGGGCGCGCAGCGCGCGGGCGTGATGGAGGCCAAAGATCTCGACCTCGCCGAAGTGCGCGGCGCAGAGCGCGCGGAACTCGTCGGGGAGGTACTCGTGAACGTGCCACGGATTGCCGGATCGATCGGCGCCTTCGGGCGCCAACGTCAGCACGTTGGGGGTCGAGATGTAAACCGCTGGCTGCGCGCTCGCTTCGACAAGCCCGCGGCAGTGGTCGAGAATCTCGCCCGGATTGGTCACGTGCTCAATCGTCTGGAGGAAGACGACGGCGTCGCGCGGCTGCTCGTAGCTGTCGATCAGCGTCCGCTCAAAGCTGAGCCCGGGCCGCGCATAGCGGGCCTCGGCGTGGGCGTGAGCGTCAGGGTTTGCGTCAACACCGACGACATCGGCCGCGCTGCGCGCGAGCACGGCACTTCCGTAGCCCTCGCCGCAGGCCAGATCGACAACCTCAAGGCCGCCAACACGCGTCCCAATCCACTCATAGACGACGGAGTGGCGCCGGTACCAATAGTTCTCCTCGGGAACGTCAGGCAGCGTCCGCTCTCCGGTCAGCTCAAGCGGCGGCACCCCTGCCGGCTGGCCTGACTGAAAGATTCGCGGCGCCCCAGGGTCGGTGCGCTCGGGCGGTTCGCCAACCCCCATCAGACTGCGAGCGCGCCTTCATCGGCAGCTCCTCGGCCGATCGGCCCAACGCGCCTTGAAACCCGCACGCGGCCACCATGATCGGGCACGATCGTCAGCGAGCGGCGGGCGATCCGCTCAGGGCCACCCACGGACTCAAGGTCGAACTCGGTCACCACGGCGCGCAGCACGGCGCTCATCTCAAACTGGGCGAAAGCCGAACCGACGCAGCGGCGCATCCCGCCACCGAACGGAATCCACGTGTAGGTGCCGGGAGGCTTCTCGATGAAGCGCTCGGGGCGAAAATTGAACGGGTCGGGATAGATGTCATCGCGCAGGTGGACGAGCATGATTGCCGGCGCAACGCGCGTACCGGCCGGAAGCCGGAAGCGGCCCTGACCAACGGTGATCGGCTCTTTCAGCAACCGGACGACGATCGGCAGCACCGGTCGCAGGCGCATCGTCTCCTGAATCACTGCTTCGCAGTAGGCGCCATCGCCGCCGCCGCGCAGCTCCTCGGTCAGCTGCTGCAGCGTCTGCGGGTTTTGCGTCAGCTGCTCGAAGGCCCACGAAAGCGAGCTGGCAGTCGTTTCGTGGCCGGCCAGCAGCAGCGTCATCAGCTCATCGCGAAGCTCCTCATCGCTGAGCGGCTCGCCTTCCTCGTCGCGGGCCAGCAGCAGCATCGAGAGAATGTCCTCTCGCTGCTCCAGATCGGGGTCTGCACGGTGCTCCGCGATCACCCGGTAGAGCTCATCGTCAACAGGGTCGAGTACCTCCCGGAGTCGCTGCTGGAGCCGCGCCGAGTCCGGCCCCATGATCAAGCTCAGCGCCATCTGGCGCATGTCGGTGGTCGCCTTCAGCATTCTCCGCAGTAGCACGCGCAGCCGTTCCATCTCAAGCCCGTCTTCGATTCCAAATACCGCCCGCATGATCACTTCAAGCGTGATCGCCTGCATCCGCGGCAGCATCTCGATCACCTCCCCTTCTTGCCAGGTCGCCAGCTCACGCTGGACGGCCTCGGCCATGATCTCCTCGTAGCGGAGCATCCGTGCGCCATGGAACGGCGGCAGCAGCAGCCTGCGCTGGCGAAGGTGCTCGGCTTCGTCGAGCAGCAGAATTGAGCGCGAGCCGAGGATCGGCCCCAGCAACCTGTTCGCCTCGCCGGCGTGCATCACTTCAGCGGACCCGGTGAACACCGTGCGGACGTCCTCTGGGTCGCCAAGGAAGACGAGCGGCTGGCCTTCGATGAACTCGAGCGTAAAGACGTCTCCGAAGCGCTCGCGTTGGCGAACGACGAACTCTTGCGGACGCATAACCCACTGCAGCGCCTGCGCGTAGCGCGGCTGCTTTGGGCCGGGCGGCAGGTCAAGCATTGTTGGAGCCTCTGTAGCCATCAGCTCAGTTTCGCAGCTTCTGACCGAGCGGTCAGCAAGCCGAGGATTTCTGCCAATCGCTAGCCTCCGCCTTCGCAATGTCCGCACCAAAGACCGACGACGAGATCCGCGATGTCAACACGCGCTACCACAGCGGCGCGGCGTCGGCCTACGACGCGAAGTGGGGAATCGACTGGGGGATGATCGGCCGCGATCAGGTGCTGACGAAGATCGAAAAGGCGCTCGGTGGGCCACTACCCCACTTCGGGCGCTCGCTTGAAATTGGCGCCGGCACCGGCTACTTCTCGCTCCATATGTTGATGGCGGGCGTTATCGACGAGGCGGTCTGCACCGACATCTCGCCTGGGATGATCGAGGCGCTCCAAGGCAACGCCGACCAGCTAGGCCTTGATGTCACGGCGCAGGTCTGTGACGCCGAGCGGCTTCCGTTCGAAGACCAGAGCTTCGACCTCGTACTAGGCCACGCAGTGCTCCACCACATCCCCGACTTAAGCCAAGCGTTCGCCGAGTTCTTCCGCGTTCTGAAACCGGGCGGCATCGTGATCTTCGCTGGCGAGCCTTCCCGCAATGGTGATCGCCTCGCGCAGTTGCCAAAGCGAGCAGCGACGACGGCTGCGCCGCTCTGGCGCGCTGCGCTGCGCGCCGCACCAGCAACTGTCGGCGAGAGCGACGGCGGCGTGCATAACCACGACCTTGAGCAGCACGTCGATGTTCACGCCTTCGTTCCCAATGAGCTTGAAGAACTGACCGCTGGAGCCGGCTTCGAAGACGTCCACGTGCGCGGCGAGGAGCTTCTGGCCAACTGGTTTGGTTGGACCAACCGTGCGCTGGAGGCGACCGCAGCGCCGGAAGACGTGCCGATGTTCTGGCGCCAGTACGCATTCCGCGGCTACCTCGCCTTGCAGAAGGTTGACCGCAGCCTGCTTGAAGGCCGGCTGCCGGCGACGATCTTCTACAACCTGCTGCTCAGCGCTCGGCGCCCGGACTGAGCCCCGACAGCTCGTCCAGGGCGAGCGCCGCACGACCCCTGATCGCATGCTGCTCGGCGGCATCGAACTTCTGCCAGCCGCGGACCGCCATCGCCATCCGGTGGTTGCCGGCGAAGCGATCCTCGTTGCGGCCGATGAAATCCCAGTAAAGGGCGCTGAGCGGGCAGCCATCCTCGCCGGTGCGCTTCTTCGGCGAGTACTGGCA
>CAJBIG010000176.1 GCA_903953065.1 uncultured Solirubrobacterales bacterium | reverse complement strand
GCCTTGGCGGTCGTAATCGCGTCCGGGGTTACCCCCGTCTGTTGGTAGGCCCAGAGCGAGCCTGTCCGCCCCATCCCAGTCTGGATTTCATCGAAGATCAGCGCCGCGCCGTGGCGGTCGCAGATCGCTCGCGCAGCCGCGAGCAGTTCGTTGGACATTGGATAGACGCCGCCCTCGCCTTGGACCGGCTCGATAATCAGCGCGGCAGTGTCAGGGCCGACCGCCTGCTCGAGTGAATCGGCCGTCGCCGCCGCTGCCCTAAAGCCCGGGATCATTGGCGCGAACGGCGCCTGTTTTGACTGCTGGTGCGTGGCTGAAAGCGCGCCGTAGGTACGGCCATGGAAAGCGTTCTCGAGCGTCACGATCTCGCCGGCGGGCTTTGCTCGTCGGGCGCACTTGATCGCTGCTTCGATCGCCTCTGCGCCGGAGTTGCCGAAGACGACTTTGCCGCCAAGCGACGATGTAGAGAGCTTCTCGGCAAGGCGGATCCCCGGCTCGGTGTAGAACAGATTGGAGGCGTGGATCAGAGTTCGAGCCTGGTCACGAATCGCGTCGACGACTTGCGGATGACAGTGCCCGAGGTTGGTGACCGAGATGCCACAGAGCAGGTCGAGATACTGGTTGTCGTCCTCATCCCAAACCCAGCTGCCGGAGCCGCGCACGATCTGCAGCGGTAGACGCGCGTAGGTTCCGATGACGTTGCTGTCATCGACCGCCTGTAGCTCAGTCAGTTTCACTGCGCCGCCGCGATCTTGGTCCCCATGCCGGCGTCGGTGAAGAGCTCGAGCAGCAGCGAGTGCGCAACGCGGCCGTCGACGATATGCGCGGAGCCGAAGCCCCCGTCAACGATCTCGAGGCACGCTTCAAGCTTCGGCCGCATCCCTCCTTCGACCGAAGCAAGCGCAGCGCGCAGCTCTTCGGGAGTGGCCTGGCTGATCAGGCTTTGAGGATCATCCGGGTCCTCAAGCCAGCCGGCTACGTCGGTCAAGAAGATCGCTTTGTAGGCAGAGGTCGCAAGCGCCACCGCAGCAGCGGCGTCGTCGGCGTTGATGTTGTAGCTCTGGCCGTCGGCGTCCGGGCCGATCGACGCGATCACCGGGATGTAATCGCTGGCGATGTGGTTAAGCACGTCAACGTCAACGTGGTCGATCGCACCGACGAAGCCGATGTCGCTGCCGTCAGGGGCGGTGCGCCGCGAAACGCTGAAGAGGTTGCCGTCGTCGCCGCTAAGCCCAACTGCCGGCTGGCCGTAGCGCCCGAGGCGCAGAACGATCTCCTTGTTGACCTTGCCGATCAGCACCATCTTCGCGACCTCGACCGTCGCCTCGTCGCTGACACGCAGGCCGCCACGGAACTCGACCGGGAGCCCGAGGCGCTCCATGTAGCCGGTGATCTCCGGGCCGCCGCCGTGGACGACGATCGGGTTAAGACCGACGTACTTGAGAAGAACAACGTCACGAGCGAACTCTTCGCAGAGCGCTGGATCCTCCATCGCGGCGCCGCCATATTTGATCACGATCGTTTGACCGTGAAATTCGCGGATGTAGGGCAGCGCCTCAAGTAGCGTCGCAACGTGGTGTGTGGGCTCGATCGGTTCCATTGCCTCAGCTCGTGTAGTCGGCGTTGATACTGATGTATTGCGGGCTCAAATCGGAGAAGAAACATTCAGCCTGATGGCCTTCGCCTGGCAGCCCAACGGTGTATTCGATCTCGTCACCGCTGACCCGAACGGCGAGCGCGTCACGGTCGTGCTCGAGTTCCTGCCCAGCGACACAGACCTGCATACCTTCGATTGAAATGTCAACCGGCAGTGGCGCCGAGTCGGGAATTGCCATTCCAGCGGCTTGGGCAATTCGGCCCCAGTTCGGGTCACCACCGTGGAGCGCGGTCTTCACCAGCGGCGAGTTTGCCACCGTGCGCGCAACCCGCTCGACGTGGGGGCCGCTACCCCCGTGGACGACGACGCGGCCAACCCTCACCGCCCCCTCTCCGTCCCTGACGATCGCGATCGCGAGCGCGCGCAGCAGGCCGTCCAAGGCTTCGCCGAAGCGAAGTTCGTCGTCGCTCTCTGGATCGATCGCTACACCGCTGGCACCGCTGGCGATCAGGACGACGGTGTCGTTGGTCGAGAGCTGACCATCGACCGAGATTCGGTCAAAGCTCCGTTTGACGGTCACGCTCAGAAGAAGCTCAGCCGTGTGGTCCTCGAGCTTTGCGTCTGTCTCGATGAAGCAGAGCATCGTCGCGAACGAGGGTTGAATCATTCCCGCGCCCTTCGCCTGAGCGCTTATTCGGACCGGGCCGCCGGAGAGCGCAACCTCGATTGTTGCCCGCTTTTCAAAAGCGTCGGTCGTCATGATCGCCTGCTGAAACTCTTCTTCGCCACCAGCCGAAAGCCGGCCGGCGCACTTGGTGATGCCGGCAACAACCGGCTCCGGGTCTAGCTGAACGCCGATCACGCCGGTCGAGCAGACCGCAACCTGATGAGCGCCGACACCGAGTGCGGCGGCAGCAGCGCTCTGC
>CAJBIG010000175.1 GCA_903953065.1 uncultured Solirubrobacterales bacterium | reverse complement strand
TCCGAAGCTGGCCAGCTGAAGCTGGCGCTCATCGGTAATCGCGGCAGCGATCGCGCAGGCCGCTTCGAAGAGGCGCGCCGTCTTCAGCTCGCAGCGCTCCAGATAGCGCTCCAGCGTAACGGCGCTGTTCCAGCTATCGGCTCGTTGCAGCAGCTCTCCGCGCGCCAGCGCCGAGCAGGCACCGCTGAGCAGCTGGACAGGGTCGGGGTCGCCGCTTTCGGTGATCAGGCGAAAAGCGCGCGCGAAGAGCAGGTCGCCGGTCGAGATCGCCGCGTCGCGGCCGGCGATTGAAACGACCGTCGGCTTGCCGCGCCGCAGGTCGGCTTGATCGAGCACGTCATCGTGAACCAGAGTGGCGCTGTGGATCAGTTCGATCGCAGCTCCCGCGCGAACCAGCGCAGCCCGCTGCGGCTCACTGTGAGGCGGCCCAGCGCAGAGCAGCAAGACCAATGGCCGAAGCCTCTTGCCGCCGGCAGCAATCGTCGCCTCACCGAACTTCGCCAGCGGCGCACCGTAACCAACGGCTTCGTCCTGCAGTCGCTCTTCAATCTCCTTCAGCAGGGGCCGAATATGATCGCCACCGGCGATCACCAGCTCGCCGGTCTGCGGCGCTGCTTCTTCCATCAGAGCTCCGGCTTGGTCCCCGAGTGGATCGCGATAATCCCGCCCGCGGTCAGCAGATAGCCGACCTCGTCAAGCCCCGCTTGCGAGAGTCGCTGCGCCAATGTTCGCGCGTCAGGAAAGCGGCGCACTGAACTTGGCAGGTAGCTGTAAGCGTCAGGATCACCGGCGAAGCGGCCGATCAGCGGCACAAGTCGGTCGAACCAGAGGCGAAAAAAGGTTGAGAGTGGCGGCTTCGTCGGCGTTGTGATCTCGAGCACAACTACGCGGCCGCCGGGACGCGTGACTCGCACCATCTCGGCTAGACCGGCGTCGAGATCGGAGAAGTTGCGGGCACCGAAACCGACAGTGACAGCGTCGAAGCGATTCTCCTCGTACGGGAGCGCCAACGCGTTGGCCTGCTCCCACTCCAGTTGCGGCGCCTTGACGCGCGCGCGGTCAAGCATCTGCTCGGAGAAATCGGAGCCGATCACACTGCCGCCGGCGCCGACGCGACTTGACAATTCGATCGCAAGATCTCCGGTACCGCTGGCGACGTCGAGGACTTCGTTGCCTGGCCCAACCCGCGCGAGATCGGCTGCGCGGCGGCGCCAGCGATGGTGCAGCCCCGCCGTCATCAGCGAATTCATCAGGTCATAAACGCCGGCGATGCGGTCAAACATCGCTTCGACCTGCGGCTCTTCGAGTGTGCCGCTGGCGGCAGCTTTGGCCATCAAACGCTCTCTACTTCAGCGCGGCTAGGAAGCCGACCATCTGCGCGAACTGCTCCGGTGATTCTTCGCTCAGCGCTGAGAAGGATGGCATCGGCGCCGAGGGGTTGATCAAGGTCCGTTGGATGGCTTGGGCCGGCAAGCGGGCGCCGATGTTGGTCAGCGCGGGCCCTGGGCCTGAGTTTCCATTCTCGCCAAACTGGTGACAAGCGGCGCAGCCTGATTGGGCTACGACTGCGCTACCGGCCTTGAAGTTGGTGACGGCTTCAGGCCCCTGCGAGCTGACGTTGGCTGGAACCGGAATGTCGATCTCGGTCGGCGGGCCTGCTGCGGCGCCGAGGTAGGTCAGGTAACCGATCGCGCAGACGACGAAGATGCCGGCCGTCGTTGCGATTGGGCGGCGCTCCGGGCGCCGCTCGGGACCGCGGTCGTAGAACGGCAACAGGAAGAGCAAGATCAGGCAGATCGTCGGCACACCGATCGTTGCCAGCGGCACGAGCGCAGGGGCCTTGATCACCTTCAACAGCTCGAAGAGGAAGAAGAAGTACCACTCCGGGCGAGGCGTGTAGGTGGTCGATGTTGGGTCTGCCTTCGGGCCCAGCTCGGCGCCGAGCACAATCGCCATCGCGATGATCACGGCCATCACGACGATCGCCATCACGCTGTCCTTGGTGACGGCGTAAGGGAAGAACGGCTTGCCTTGGCTCTTCAGCGTTCCGTAATCGCGGAGATACTTCTCTTTTTCCTGCTTGTTCATTGGTCGACCGTGACCTTGTCTTCGCGCAGCTCTTCTGGAGCCTCGGCCTTAACCCACGGCGGCGCCGTCGTGCCGAGCTTGGCGACGAGATAAAGGTGGAAGCCCATCAGTGCTGCGATCGCGCCTGGAACCATCAGCATGTGGATCGCGTAGAAGCGCGAGAGCGTCGTCGCCCCGAAATAAGGGCCGGCGCGGAGGAACTCGGAGAGGTAGGGGCCTACCAAGGGGCCGGTGCCGTTGATGTTGACGCCGACGATCGTGGCCCAGTAGGAGCGCTGATCGAACGGCAGCAG
>CAJBIG010000174.1 GCA_903953065.1 uncultured Solirubrobacterales bacterium | reverse complement strand
GAGAATCGGCCCACTCACGGCGCAGCAACCGGCCTGACGCCGGCCGCGGGCACGTCATCGAGCGTGCCTCGGAGCGTTGCCTCGGTGCGCCACATGATCAACGCGTCCTCGCCGTTGTCTTGGTAATAACGCGGCCTCCTACCAGCAGCGAGGAAGCCAAACTTTTCGTATAGCGCGATCGCGCCGCTGTTGGTCGGCCGCACCTCGAGTGTGATCTGTCCCTCCGGGCCGACCCGGCCCAAGACCTCGTCGATCATCGACGTCGCTATCCCGCGCCGCTGTAGTTCTGGATCGACCGACACGTTCATGATGTGCCAAACCTGATCGAAGCGTGAGCAGATGATGTAGCCGACCATCTGATCATTCCTGCGCGCAGCGAGGCAGATCCCTTCCGGCTTGCTGAGTTCGAGCACAAACATCGCCAGCGACCAAGGGGTCGGAAATGCGCGGCGCTCGATCGCGATCACGCTAGGCAGGTCGGCGAATACGAGGCGGCGGATTTCGATTTTGGTGTCGGTCATTGGGACTCTGTGCGGGCCTGGAGTGAAATCTCGGCGTCCGGTTGGCGGACGTAATGCGGAACCAACGCACCCGCCGTGGCGGGATTGCCTGAAGTGGCCAACTGGCAGAGCGCAGCGCCACCTAGCTGATGCAAAACGGAGCCGTCGGCAGGGACTGTAATACCACCACTTTCCAGCTCTTTTCGAAAGATTAGCGCGCCATCGCCGACGGCAATACTGCGAGCGCCATCTGCAGCCAATGCTGCAACAAGCTGCGGCGGTGGACAAGCTTGGTCGGCGACAACCTGCTCGCCGTCGGGCGCCCAAGCAGCAATAAAAGCCTCGCCGCGGCGGGCGTCTCCGACAGCGGCGACCTGCAGCTCCGGCTCGGCTACTCGAGCCGCCAGCGCCAGCGCCTCGAGAGTCGAAACGGCAACCAACTCGGCTCCATTTGCCTGCGCCAACCCCTGCGCCGTTGCGGCCCCGATACGCAACCCGGTGAAGGTCCCAGGCCCGACACCCACGCCGATGAGGTCGACCTCTTCCCAACCTATTGATGCCTCAGCCAACGCCTGCTCGCAGAGGCTGAGGAGCCGCTCGGCGTGGCGCGGCCTCTCGTCGCTCGTTGGCCTGTCTGCCAGCTCACAGATGAGCTCACCGCCAACGCTGAAGCCGACGACCGTTGCTGCTGTTGCCGTGTCAAAGGCGAGTACGGCGAGCGCGTCCCCCATCAAGCTGGCTCTCGAATGATCCTGAGCGTGCGCTGCGATTCGCTTACGTGACCGAGCTCGACACAGACTGACGCCGGAATCGTCGCTAAAGCGCCGACCGCGTCCGCGGATTGCTGCGGCCATTCGATGAAGGTGATGCGATCAGGACCAATCTCATCGTCGAGCAGCCCTGCTTCCTCCCCAGTTGCGCCCTCGAGGCGCTGGCAATCGAGGTGGGAGATCCGAAGTTCATCCTGCTCGTAGCGATTGCAGATCGTGTAGCTCGGGCTCGTCACCGCGCCATCGAATCCGAGCGCGCGGCAGGCGCCGCGCACGAAAGTCGTCTTGCCTGAGCCGATCTCGCCGCAGACGTGGACAACGGCGCCGGCTGCCAGCTCAGCGGCGAGCTCGCCAGCAAGCGCTTCAGTCTCGTCGGCTGAAGCGGTGACTGATGCGTCAGTTGCGCTCATTGGCGATGTCGCCAACCACGAGCGTTACGTGCTCGACCGGCACGGCCACGAGCGGCCCGATACCTGACAGAGCGTTGACATTGAGAGCAGGCCGCTTGAGCGCCGCTCGATCGCTGGCCTTCGACTTGCTCTTCGCTTCTTCAGCTTCGGTTGCCTCAGTCACCTCGGTCGCGACCTCGGTCGCCTCCGCTGCAGAGGAGTAGTCGTTTGATGAACTGCTGGATGACTCTTTTTGCTTCTTTGGGCTGTCGCCGCCGCCCGAATCGGTCAGCCCGGCCAGCGGGTCAACGTACTGGTCATCGCCGGCGCCCTGAGCGAGCGCCGCCGACGGCAAGGCCAAGGCGCCGCAGACGACTATGAGGGCGAATTTCCGACTTCGAAGCACCCATCAAGTGTAGGGCAGCCGGGCGCGCCTCGGGCCGATAGGAGCGGCTGCGAGCCGCTCCCTTCGCTAGCGTCAGCGGCGTGAGAGAGCCCACAGAGCCGCCCCTCGGCGGTCAAACTCGGCGTGACCGGGCACGCGAGTCGCATACCGTTCGAGCCGCCGGCGTCGCGTCGGCCCAAATGGCGGGCAACATCCTCGCCCTCGTCACGACCATCGCTCTCGCTCGGGCGCTAGGGACCGCCGACTACGGTGAGCTCGCACGGATGGTTTCCGTCTTCACGATTTTGATCGTTCCCGCGACCGCGCTGCAGGCTGCAGCCGCGCGCGACATGACGCTCGGGAGGCTCGGCCCTGCAAGCCATGCAATCGCCACGCTGCAAGGCTGGCTTGTCCGAATCATGCTGCTGACATTTGGCGTACTCGTGGCATGCATGCTGCTGCGCCATCAGCTCGCCGATCTGCTTCAGGTATCGCAGCCGTGGGCTGCAGCGCTGGTGATTCCATCGGGCTTTCTCTGGACCGCCGTGGCGCTGCAGCGGGGCGTCCTGCTTGGAGTTGGCGGCTACCGCCCGGTCGCTATGAGCCTGATCGGCGAGCAAGGCTTCCGCTTGCTGTTCGGGCTGGCAGCGGCGCTTCTGGGCGCTGAAGTCGGACTGATCTTCTTCTGTTCCGTCCCCTTGGCAACGATTCCAGTCATTTTCATGACCGGTGTCTTAACGCGGCGCCGGTTAGGGCCATCCGATCGCAAGCCGATTCGCGTCGGACTGCGCGATCTCGCCTCGCGTAACCCGGTTCCTGTGGCTGCGCTCACCCTCTTCGCTGTGCTGCAAAACGCCGACGTGATAGCCGTTGGCCACTTCTTCAACACAACAATCTCTGGCGCCTACGCACAGGCTGCTGTCGCGGCTAAAGGAGTCGTCTGGATTGCGATCGGGTTGGGGCTTTACCTACTGCCCGAAGCTGCCCGCGAGGCCGCTAAAGGGGTAGACGCTCGCCACCTCTTGGGCCGCACGAGCGCGCTGCTGATGCTCGTTGCTGTTCCGATCCTCGCGATCTTCGCCTTCTTCCCGGAGCAGATCCTGACGCTCGTGTTTGGCGACCAAGCGGCGCTCGCAGCGCCTGCGCTGCCGTGGCTGGCTGGGGCGATGACCTGCCTAAGCATCTCCTATCTGGCGCTTCAGTTTCTAATCGCGCTCGGTCGACGCTCCTTTCTCGTTCTGCTCACGATTGGCGCCGTCGCCGTTCCCGTCGTCGTCGCAATCCGCGACAGCTCGCTCGAATCGGTCGCTATCGGGCTACTGATCCTCGACGCGATTCTCGCGGCACTGATGCTCGCGATCTCCTTCTCGGCGCGTACCGCCGGCGAGCACAGCTTCGCCGATGGCGAAGCCGAAGCCTTCGCTCTCGCAGAAGCGAGCGCTGCAGCCGAGGCAGCGATTCCTTAGGTAGAGAGGCGTCGGCGCGCGATCCGCGCCGACGCTGCCTTCGCCCAGCGCCGTCCGAGCGCGATCCCGGGCGCCTCGATTAGCCGGTAACTGATTGCCGCCGCCGCCACGGAGCAGACGAACGCTGCTCCGGCTACTGCGACCCAGCCGAGATCGTGCAGCCAGCCAACCTGGTCCAGCTTGACGATGAATGCGAGGTGGTAGAGGTAAAACGAGTACGAGATCAACCCGAGCAGCATCAAAGGCCGCCAGCCGAGAGCGGCTCTCACCCGCCCACCAAGCGTGCTTCCGAAGACCGCTGGCGCAAGTACGCAGACGCCGATCAAGCCCTTAATTATGTGGCGGAAGAGCCCGGCGTCAGCCCAGCTGGTCCCGAGGCCAACAGCGCCGATCTTCAGCCCAAGCAACGAATACAGAACGACGGCGGCCAAAGCCCAGATCCAAGCCCTCCCCTCGACGAGGCGCAGAGCGCGTGGCTTCTTCGATCCACTGTGGATTGCGACGCTCACGACAGCCATCGCCATCCCAAGTGCAAACTGGTCAGCGAATGCCGGCAGCGAAATCTGGGCGATCAGATAGCCCCGGTCGCCGGGAAGAAAGAGCGGAGAGACAACCAGCTGCCAGAGAAACGAGGCGCAGAAGAGAGCTGCGAGCGCCCAGAGCTCACCCCTGATCATCTGCCGCCGTCCGCCACGAGGCAGCAGGCGACGAGCAAAGAAGGCCCAGATCGGCAGTGCGATGTAGAAGCTGACCTCGATAGCGAGCGTCCACGCCTGCCCGATGCCGCCAACCACCGTGCCGATGTCATAGACCTGAAGGAAGCCGAAGTAGGTGACGATCCCACTCGGCGTGAAAACCGACGATTCAAGGCCGAGGAGCAGCGTAACGATGACGAGCGCCACCCAATAGGCCGGGACGATGCGAAGAGCGCGACGGATCGAATATGGCTCGATGTCCGGCGCGGGTTCCTGCGCGAAGCGTTTTGCGACGAAAGGCCGGTAGATCAGGAAACCCGAAACGACGAAGAAGATCGGGACGCCAACGTTGAGGTTGCCGAGGTAGCGCGAGAGCAGATCTGTGTTGAGCAGCCCGAGGTGGAAGAAGACGTGGAAAGCAAAGATTGTCAGCGCCGCGATTGCGCGCACGCCGTCAATCAGCGGGAAGCGCGCGTGGCGCGCGACCACCGGCTCGACAGTGGTGTCGGTCATCGCCAGCCACCTGCTGGGGGACGTACCTCCCAGACTCGCGCGCAGCCAAAGCGACGTGCGGCGCCCAGCGTGATTGCCGCGAGCTTCGGTTCAAGGTCGGTCGTCACTCGGCATGAGGCGTAGACGAAACGTGCACCACTTCGCTCGACCAGCGCCTGATCTTGAGCCGCGCTGCCGGCACCGTCGAAAAACTCGCCGAGGGCTAGGCCGCGCCAGGCCAGGTCTGGCGTCCACGACCCCGCCCCGGCCCAAACCTCGCGGCCGGTGTAGGCCGAAATGTAAGCGCCGTCGGTGCCGGTGGCCAAGACTCCGCCTGGCCCTTGTTGGCGCTCAAGCCATCGCATTGCGTCACGTTCGCCCGGCTCTAGGAAGAAGGCCTGTCTTCCCGCTTTCACCGCTCCCCTCATCTGATCCGCTCGATACAGCGTGCCGGGGACAACCAATATGCCAACCACCACGATCGTCCAGATCAGCGGAAGAGGCCTGGTCCCCAGCCAGCCGCGCACCGCGATGACCGCCAGAATCGCAAGCGGCAGCGCGAGCCCCTGAAAGGCGTGGAAAGGAAATGTGCCGACCGGCAGATAGAACACGAGGAGCCCGGCAAGAGGCCAGAGCCGCAGCATCCACCCGGCGAAATCGAGCGACCGGGCGCGGTAGGCGAAGAGCGCCGGGATTGCCAGCGGCGCGAGGCCGACGACCGTTACCCATAGCGGCCAACGCCCGAAACTGTTGACTTCGCCGGCCAGACGCCATGACGGGTCGAGTTTCGAAAGCAGGAAGTAGTACACGAGCGGCAACGCGGTTGCGACCAGTACCGGCGCGAGCAACCTAGACGAGGCGAGCAACGCGGAGCGATCCCGTCGATCGGTCATCAACGAGGCTCCGATGAGGATCAAGGCGAATGTCGCGCCCTGCCACGGCTGGAACCACGCGACGACGAGTCCGACTGCCGCTGCTGCGAAGAGGTACCGCCCGCGCCCGCCGCTGCGGGCTCGCTCGAATGCGAGCAGACCGAGCGGCATCAAGCCAACAGCAATGGCGGTGAAGAGGTAACCCCAGAGAAATGTTCCCGTCCAGAGCTCCCCACTTACAAAGTCGAGATCGAACTTCGCCTCAGACTGAGCGGCGCTCGTCCAGCCGACGACGGCAGCAACTGGCGAAGCAAAGAAAAGCCCCAAGATGATTGCTACTCGGCGATCGCCGGTCCGCGTCAGGAAGCGCGACGAGAAGAAGTACGCCCCGGCGAAGAGCGCCGCGATCGCGACCGGCTTCCAAACCAGATATGAAAGAACGACGCCGAGCCCCAGGCGATAGAGAACCCCCGAGATCAGCAGCCCCGGGTGAACAAAACTGTGAGGGCCAGGCGCGAGGTCGTAGAGATTGGCTGCGGCGCCAAAATCGCCTGACTGTCGAAGCCAGTTGACGTACTGCATCGGGTCAAGCACGAGGAAGCCATCCGCCCCGGTTATCACTCCCCCCTTCGTCCAGACGCGAACAAGCAAGCCAATCAGTGGGGCGAGCGCCATCGCAGCGAACGCGACCAACACGACCCAATCACCACGGCCCATCGCTGGCCGCTGCGGCGGCACCGAAGAGATCTCCCCCGTGTTCACTCGGACCGCCCGTGGCGCACGGTAGATCCAACCTGCCTAGCGACATTTGCCTTGGCGGCAAGCAGCTCTCTGATCACCGGAATGAGGATCCGCACCATTTGCAGACGTGAGCCTTCGCGGTCGGTCCAGACGATTCCGGTCTCGCTAACGCGGTAGCCCAGCGCGCGGGCCATCGCGATCGCTTCAGCGTCATAGGTCCAGCCGTCAAGGCTCAGTCGCTCAAAGACGTCCTCCGCCGCCTCGCCGCGCCAAAGTTTGAAGCCGCAGAATAGGTCACGAGTTGGTTCGCTGAGAATCGCACGGCAGCACTGCTGGAAGCCACGGCCCACGAAGCGTCGCGGCAGCGTTTGGCGTTGACCGAGCTCAGCTCCGGCGGCAAGTCGCGAGCCAACGACCAGATCGTTGCTTTCGAGCAGTTCAAGCATCTTTGGCAGCGAGGCCAACGATGGGGCGCAATCGGCGTCGCAGTGGAGGCGGATTTCACCCCGGGATTCGAGCATCCCTCGGCGGACCGAGAAACCCTTGCCGAGATTGGCGTCGTTGACGAGCAGGCGAACCGTGTGACCGTCCAACAGCGGCTCAGCATGGGAGCGCGTTGCGTCTGTGCTGGCGTTGTCAACGAGCAAAATCTCGTAACTCTCGCCACGCCGCTCGAAGTAGTCGCGGATGTCGACAATCGTTCCGGCAACGGCAAACTGCTCGTTGAAGAGCGGTACGACGACTGAAAACTTCGGCTCGGGCACGGCGGTCAGCCTACCGAGGCGGGAGCGCAGGCTTGCACGGCCGCGTGGCTGGCGGCGTTAGGCTGTGGAGCCGATGACGACGACTGCCACCTGCGGAATCTGCCAAGGCGTGCTCGAACTGCGTTTCGCAGGTTCCGGGCAAGCACCCCAAGCTGGCGACTTTGCCCCCACATGCCACAGGCCACGCGCCTATGGCGATCTCTACCGGTGCCGTGAGTGCGCGACGGTCCAGCAGCCATCGCTGCCGGAAGGCGTCGATCTGGTTGACCTCTACCGCGAGATGGGAGACAGCGACTATCTCGCCGAGGAAGCGGGCCGCCGCCTAACTGCAAACTGGCTGCTCGATCTTGTCGAACGCCGCCGCGCACCCAGCCGGATGCTCGAGATCGGCTGCGGACATGGGCTGCTGCTCGATGAAGCCCGCCGCCGAGGCTGGGAGACGCGCGGCCTTGAGCTCTCCGAGCGTTCGGCCCGCCACGGCCGCGAAGAGCTGGCGCTGGATATCCGCGAGGAGCCCTTCGAAGCTCTCGGCAACGAAGAGAACGGCTGCTGGGACGCGGTGCTGATGATCGACGTGCTCGAACACCTCGACAATCCGCGCGAAGCAATCGAGCGTGCGACGAAGCTGCTCGCCCCAGGCGGCGTGCTCTGCATCGTCACCCCCGACCCCGCGTCACTGACCGCCCGCATCGCCGGGGCGCGCTGGTGGGGCCTACTGCCAGCTCACACTTACCTGATTGCGCGCCGCACGTTGCGCGAGCTGCTGATCGGTCAAGGCTTGATCCTCAGCGATGACGTGCCCCTAGTGCGCAGCTTCTCGGCGCGCTACTGGGTTGAAGGCTTCGCAGGCATCGCTGGCCCGGCTGCCGCCGCCGTGCGCCGCGCGGCAGCCAAACTGCCGCCGCAGCGATCTCTGGCGCTATCGCTCGGTGACGAGCGCGTAATGCTGGCCGTCAATGAGAAGGTCCAAGAGCCGCAGCAGCGTCTGGCACGGGAGCGCGGAGGCGACGATGAAGTCCACGTTGTGCTGCCGGCCTACCACGCCGCCCAAACGATTGAGCGGGTCGCCGCCGATCTGCCGGTTGAATCGTTTGACCGTGCGCTGCTCGTTGACGACGCCAGCGGTGATGACACAGTCGCCGTAGCGCTTGCCGAAGGCTTTGAAGTCCTGCGCCACCCAGCCAACCGCGGCTACGGCGCCAACCAGAAGAGCTGTTACAGCCGCGCGATCCTTGATGGCGCCGACGTCGTCGTGATGGTCCACGCCGACCATCAGTACGACGCCGCGCTCGTGACCGAGATGGTGCGCCCGATTATTGAAGGGCGAGCTGACGTCGTGATGGGCTCGCGGCTGCTCGAAGACCGAGCGATCGCCGGCGGCATGCCGCGTTGGAAGTGGATCGGCAATCGCGCGCTGACCTGGACCGAAAACCGCGCCTTCACGAAGGACTTCTCCGAATACCACACCGGCTACCGCGCCTTCTCTACTGAATTTCTGCGCTCCATTCCGTTCCTGCGCAACAGCGACGGCTTCGTCTTCGATCAGGAGATCTTCGCTCAAATTGTTGACCGCAACGCGCGCGTAGTTGAGCTGCCGATCCCAACCCGTTACTTCCTTGAAGCTTCGAGCGTCTCGTTCCGCGCCTCGGTCCGTTATGGGCTTGAGACGCTGACGGTACTGGCGCGCTACCGCGTTGACGAGAAGCGCCGTCGTTGGTCATTGCTGCGCAGGCCGGCCGTTGATCTTCAGCCGAGCACCCAGAGCGCGCCCAACAGCGAACCGGTTCCCTAAGCCACGCATGGCGCGCGTGCTCGTTGTCTGCGCTGAGCCGATCGGCCCGCAGGTCGCCGGTCCGGCAATCCGCGCGCTCGAACTGGCGCGCGTACTCGCCGATTCACACGAGGTGACGATCGCTGCCCCATCCCCGAGCCAAACCGGCGATCCCCGAATCGCCCTGATCGAAGCCGGTTTCGTTGATTACAACGAGCTCTCGGCTGCCGTGGCTGCGTCAGACTTCGTCGTCGCACAGTCGCTGCCGCCACGGCTGCTGTCGAAGCTCCCGTCGCTTGGAACGCGGCTGATTGCCGATCTCTATAACCCCACCGTCTTCGAAGTTCTCGAAGCCGGCCGCGACAAGCCAACAGCGGCGCGCAGGCGTCAGCAGCGTACGGTTACCTTGGCCTCGATTGCGCAGCTCGCAGCCGCCTCTTTTGTGATCTGCGCGAGCGAGCAACAGCGTGATCTCTGGCTCGGCGTGATGGCAGCAGAAGGGCT
>CAJBIG010000173.1 GCA_903953065.1 uncultured Solirubrobacterales bacterium | reverse complement strand
CCGGCACGCTCGCCGACCTCAAGGTTGGCGACGCGATCAAGGCCAAGACGGTTACCGGCGCCGAGAACACGACGTTGGCACTCTGCCTCAGCGCTGGCGTATTCGCCGGCGAAGACGGCCGTGGCCGCGGCCCGCGCGGCGGCGATCGCCCTGAGCAAGAAGACGGCCCTCGTACGCAAGAGAACCGCGACGAGCGAGGCGACGATCGCCGAGGCGGTCGAGGCCGAGGCGGTCGAGACCGTTAGGCCACGAAGCCGCGCGAGCGGCTGCCAAGAAGACCCCCCGAGCGGCGCCCAACTGGGCGCCGCTCTCCGTTTGTCGCACGGTTCTCTGCCGGCACCTGCCGCCTGAGCAGTGAAGCTGAAAGAATCGAGGACCAACTCGACCGAACGGAGGCCCGAATGTCAGGAACATCAGCACCTCGCTACGGCACACCGAACTGGGAGATGGTCGGTAGTTGGCTTGAGCGGCCAGCCGAGCAAGACGGGCCATTTTGGGCCGTCAACCTGATGGATTACCGCGAGCTCGCGGACTACGCCGACGGCCGCGAAACAAAACTGACAGGGCGCGAGGCCGACGACGTTTACGCCCCGCTCGGCCCGCTGGCTGAGATCGGCGCAATGCCGGCCTTCTCAGCCGACGTAATCGATCAGCCGCTCGGAACACCCAGCTATGACCGCGTAGCGATCGTCCGCTACCCGAGCCGGGCAAAGTTTTTTGAGATGCAGCGCCGCGAAGACTTCCTTGAGCTCCACGTACACAAGGACGCGGGAATGGCCTCAACGATTGTCTTTGCTGCGCACCCGCTCCATGCCGGCGAGCTGCCGGGCGGCGGCGCCCACGTGCTGCGCGTGCGTCGCTTCGCCAAGGGGCAGCAGCCCGCCGCCGACCCCACCGGAGTCACGCCGGTCGCCCACTTTGAGATCGAAGGCGTGATCGTCGGCGATGGCCGCGTCTGGGATGACGCGCGCTTCGACCGCGTAGACGATTCCGCCCTTGCCCTGCTCAGCGAGACCGCCGGCGTCGAAGAACAGATCATCATCGTGCTCGGCCCAAGCGAGCTTGACGAGCTGGCCGCGTCGGTCACGACCGCCGCTGAGACAAACTAAACCGGCCGCTAACTGCGAGACTGCTCGGCATGTCAATGCCTGTCTCATCGCAACCGTCACGAGCGGAGCTCTTCTACGACCTTGTTCTGATCGGAGCCTTCCTCAGCTTCGGCGTTGACTTTGGCAAGGACCCAAACTTGGAATCAGCGCTGATGCTGGCGCTGAAGCTCACTCTGATCATGTGGGCGTGGGAGCAGACGGCGCTCTTTTTCAACCGTTTCGGCAATCCGTTCGCCGCCAACTTCAGCGGCAAGCTCTTGCCGGCGGCGCTGCGCACCGCCTTCCTGCTGCAGCTGGTAGCCGTGGTCGCCGTCTCGCTGCTCGAAACTTCAGAGCTGCAGCTCGCCGCACTTGGCGGTGAGCTCGGCTACGCCGCCGCCGCCCTGGCGCTCTCCTGCGCTCTGATCTACGAGCTTGGAGGAAGGTGGCAGCCGCATCTGGTGGAAGTAGCGCGCGCCCGGCGCAACGCCAGCCTCGTTGGCGTCGTTCTGTTCATCGCCTCGGCGCTCAGCCCGCAGCCGCTGGCGCCGGTGCTCTGGATCCTGGCAATCATCACGATCTTCGTGATCGACTTTGGCCCCTCGATGCCGAAGATCTTGGAGCGCTTCCCGCTCCAGCGCGAGCACCTCTCCGAGCGGCTCGGCCTCTTCGTGCTGATTCTGATCGGCGATGTCTTCGTCAAGACCGTGGTTACCGTGCACGAAGACGGAGTGCCGGAAGCGCACCTGCTGCAATTGGCGTTCGTCGCGGCGATCAGCTGGACGCTTTGGACGATCTACGACCGTGAGGTGATGTCACGGCCGATGCCTGAACGACCGGCCCGCCTGCGCGCTTGGATGCTCTGGCATTACCTGTTCGCGATCACGCTGCTGATCTGCAGCGTTGGGCTCGTCTGGTACATAGCGCCGAACTACAGCCACCCAGTCGAAGACTGGATCGCGATGGTCGCTTCGGGCGGGATCGGTGTGGCGATAGGGCTGATCGCGCTGATGCGGCTTACTGCGGACGCAGTCGGCGCGCGCGCAGGCGCCGCACGGCTTGGGCTCATCGCCGCGGTAGCGATAGTGATCGGACTGCTCGCCTGGCTCGCAACGCCAAGCGACTGGCGCGTCGGCGTCGGGACGCTCGCCGTAGCGCTAGTGGCACTCAACTACTGGGCCTTCCGCAACGACCCGCGCCCGGCCGAAGCCCAGTAGCGCGGGCCGCTGGAAAGCGGCTTG
>CAJBIG010000172.1 GCA_903953065.1 uncultured Solirubrobacterales bacterium | reverse complement strand
GGGCGGCTACGACTACATCGATTTCGTTGCCACCGGCACGGTTGCCACGGCGGTTCTTTTCTCGAGCATCTTTCCGGCGATGTTCGGCACCTTCATCAAATACAAGTTCCAGCACACCTATGACGCGATTCTGGCGGCGCCGGTAGACACCGAAGAGCTGGTCACCGGCGAAGCGCTTTGGCTTGCGATGCGGGCATCGGTCTATGGCTGCGCGCCGCTGCTGGTTGGCCTCATTTTTGGCCTTGATCCCAGCTGGGGGATGCTCGCCGTTCCGGCGATCAACTTCGTCGCCGGCTATGGATGGGCATGCACAGGAGTGGCGATCGCCGGGTGGCTCAAGGGGATCGAAAACTTCAACTACGTGACCAGCGCGGTGATTACTCCCCTATTCCTCGTCGCCGGAACCTTCTTCCCCTTGACTGGCCTGCCTGGCTGGGTTCAGGCGCTCGCGCAGCTAAATCCGCTCTTCCACTGCGTGCAGCTGGTTCGCCACGCCGCTTTCGGCTGGGAGGGCTGGGCCGACGTTTGGAACTTCGCCTTCCTGATCATCTTCGGCCTTGTGATGTGGCGCGTAGCGATTGCCGCGATGGAGAGGAAGCTGATCGACTAGCGTCTACTACGTATGTCCAATGTGCTTGACATCGAGCAGTCGACGCTCCTTTTGGAGCTGACGCCGCCGTTCGACAAGCGCGACGTTCAGCTGGCCCGCAGGCGGCAGGCGAAGGTTTGGCATCCGGACTTGGCGCCGCCCGGCAAACAGGCCGCGCATGAACGCCACCTTCAGGCGATCAACCGCGCCGCCGACCAGCTTGAGCAGCTAGCCGAGACGATGCGCGGCGGCCGCGTCAGTGCCAACGCAGTCAAGGTCAGCGCTGCCGCGGCGCGCAAGGCGCGCGCCGAGGAAGGGCAGCGCGCCTGGGAGGCCGAGCAGCGCCGGCAGGAGTCGGACGAGGACCGCAAGGTCAACGATCCGTTCTCCTCGCAGGTGCCCGACCACTCCGTCGTTCACCGCTACGCCCGCTGCCTCTCCTATCCGGAGTGGGGCGTGGGAACCGTCAGCGGGATCTACTTCACCGGTGGCGGCGACGACATTCAGCAGTGGGCGCGCGTCAGCTTCCAGCCCGGGGTTCGCACCGTTCCGGCCGACAGCCTCCAGTTCGTCGACTTCTCAAAACCCGACCCCGGCGCCGACCGCGTCGAGCGTTTCATGACGGCGGCCCGCCACGCACTCGCCGAGGGTGAGTACGGGCTTGCGGCACAGCGGCTGATCTACGCCCGCGACGCCGACCCGCAGAACCCGGCCGTGCTGCGGCTGATGACCTTCGCGTTCTGGCAGGACGGCGAGATTGACGCGGCCGCGCGATCGGTCCGTGCGTGGGCTCGCGTCGAGCCCGAGCGCCCGGCGCCGCAGCGGTTTGCTTCACGAATCTACGAACAGATGAGAGCTTTCGACTTGGCCAGCGAAGCTGCAGAGCGCGCCGCCGCGCTGGCGCCGCAGGACGCCGATGCGTGGGAGCGCGTTGGGCGGCTCGCGCTTCGGACCGGCAACCCTTCGCGCGCTGCCGAGACACTGGAGCAGGCTCGCGAATTGGCGCCGACGGTTGAAGGGCTGCTTGATCTAGCGTTGGCGAACCAGCTACTTGGCGAGCTTGGCGGCGAGCTGACGGCATGCGAGCAGGCAACCGTGCTGGAGCCCGAATTTGCGCCGGCTTGGT
>CAJBIG010000171.1 GCA_903953065.1 uncultured Solirubrobacterales bacterium | reverse complement strand
ACCCCAGCCGTTCATCAAGAAACCCAGTTAGAGCCAAACAGATTCCTGCATGCAGCAGGGATCGCCGATTAAGTAAGCACCCTGCCGCAATTGAAGTGGCGGGCGCCACTGATGGCGCAACAAAGGGCTGCCACATGGGTTGGTGAAGTTAGTGCAGATGATCATCTCTTTAGGCAAGGCCTCTACTTTGGGAGCCGTGACGACGATGACTCACATGTTTTCGCGCCGCGGCCGCATCGCAGTCCTTGCGGCTCTCTGCGTGACATTTGGCGCCGCGATCGGCGCCAGCCGCGCTGATGCTGCCGGCATCAACGCAGCCTTCAAGGGCCAGGCGATGTGGATTTGGAACATGCCGCAAACAGAGGGTGGCAACGTCGCAAAGATCGTCGCTCGCGCGAAGGCAGCCGGCGTGTCGGCGGTTTACATCAAGTCGGCCGACGGCAGCGGCGCTTGGAAGCAGTTCAACCGGCCGCTCGTCAATTCACTCCACGCAGCCGGGCTGCGCGTCTGCGGCTGGCAGTTCGTTTACGGCGTGAAGCCGACCGGCGAGGCGCGCGCAGCAGCGGCGGCCAAGGCCGCCGGAGCAGACTGCATGATCATCGATGCTGAATCGGCCTACGAGGGTCGGTACCGCTCAGCGCGCACTTACATGAAGGAGCTGCGCCGTCTGGTCGGCGCCAAGTACCCGCTCGGGTTCACGAGCTTTCCTTACGTCGATTACCACCCGTCCCTGCCCTACTCGGTCTTTCTTGGCCCTGGCGGCGCTGAGGTGAACATGCCCCAGGTCTATTGGCGTGACATTGGTGACTCGGTCGCAGAATCGATGAAACACACTTGGCGCGAGAACCGCATTTACGGCCGTCCCATTCATCCGATCGGCCAGACTTACCAGTCACCGTCGACCAACGAGATTCTCGGCTTCAGACGCCTTGCCGGGGCGTACAAAGCGCCTGGTTACAGCTGGTGGGAGTGGTCGACGACCTCGGCGAAACTCTGGAGAGCGCTGGGGCAGAAGCTACCGGCGGCAACAACCCCGGCAGATCCAGGTTGGCCGCTGCTGCGAAAGGGCTCCAAGGGCGACCCGGTAGTCCGTGCCCAACAGTTACTCGCGGCGGCCGGTGCGGCGAAGCTGAAAGCAACAGGAATCTTCGACAGCGCGACAGTCGCAGCTGTGAAAGCCTTCCAAGCCAAGAGCCGGCTCACGACCGATGGCCAGATTGGCGCCAGCACATGGAAACTGCTCGGCAAGGTGACGGTTGCACTGGCCCGCAGCCGTGATGCTGCGCGCGCCTCGACAGCACGACAGGCCGCGGCCTCGGCCGACCTCCCCCAGTCGTCTAGCCTGCCAGCACTGAAGAACGAACTTCGCGGTGCCCGTTAACGAAAGCATCGCCACACGTCCGTATCGCTAGCTAGCGTTTGCTCTGTCAGTAGTTACCTCGACGGAAGGCAACACACAATGGAAGCCGGCGGCCCCGCAGTACCTCCTCAGACCCCACCTTCGTATGTTGCGCCGGGCGCAAGCGGTGGCGGCGGATCAGCGAAACCTTCGGGCCTTTGGTGGGGGGGCGCAGTCGTGATTGCGATCCTGCTGGCTGTCGGCGGATACTTCCTTGGCAGCAACCACGAGGCGGACAAGTACAAGCCCGGCGCCTCCGGATATCAGGAGATTTACACGGCGGGTGCTCAGGCCGGAACAGCGGTCGGTGACGAGGCCGGAAAGAAGAGCGGTGCCCGCTATGGCAAGAAGGTTGGCTACAAGCAGGGCAACGCAGACGGAATCAAAGAGGGAACCGCGAACGGCACGGCTGCCGGCGCCAATGCTGCGCTCGGAGGCTTCAGCTGGACCAACGGCACCCACTACATCGTGACAACGACCAACCCCACGCTCAATGGCGTTCCGACCGCAATCGCAACCCAATCGCCGATGCAGCCGAATACCGAATATGCCCTCTGCCAGTCGAACTCGGCTGAGGTCTGCAGCAAACCTGAGAAGAAGTAGCGCGTTTTAGCGCAATATCGCTTTTGCGCTGCGCGCGGCCGGACGGCGCGCCGGTAGCGCCGCGCCAGCACTGCTGGCGCGGACCGCGCGGCCGTCAATCACTCCGCTCGCGGCGCTCCAAGACTCGATCTCGACGCTACCGCGTGCCGCGCCGCTGAGCGTCAACCTGCCGCGCGGGCCGGACGACAATAGCCTCAGCCTGCCGCTCACCGCGAGGTCGCTGGCATAGCGATAACCGACCAGAACCAGCTCGCCCATCGGGCCGTTACTGGCGTCGAAGCTGCCGCCTCGAAGGCCACCTCCGCGCGCGTCACCGCCGGCCGCCAACTTCATGTAACCGATCGAGATTGCATCGCTGACAGAATTCCGCGCAACGGTGAGCGCGCGGCCACGAGTGCCGGTCGTTCCGGGCGCCGCTCTGGCGTCGGCAAGCCGAAGCGGCGCGAGCGGAACGGGCCGCACGGCGTTGTCGCGGTTGGCGCAGGGAGCGCCCACCTTCAGGTTGGCGGCAAAGCGGCGCAGGGCGGTCGCGATGCAGCCGGTGGAATCGGTTCCGAGCAGGTCGTGGCCGGCGCCGCGGAGTTCAACCAAGCTGGCTTTCGGCAACAGCGCCGCCACCGCCACCGCGTTCTCGGCTGGCGTGCGCAGGTCAAGCTGCCCTGCCAACACCAGCGCCGGGACGTCCGGCAGCGCGCCGCTGGCCGGCGCCGTGT
>CAJBIG010000170.1 GCA_903953065.1 uncultured Solirubrobacterales bacterium | reverse complement strand
GCGTCGGTGATCATGCAGCCGTTGGCGGCCATGCAGTGGTCGCCGATCGTGACCGACTCGATCGCCGCGACCATCACGATCTGGTTGAGGAATACGCCCTTGCCGATTGTGATCCGCCCAGCCTCGCCGCCGGTCAGCCAAACGCCCGGCTCAAAGAGCGTTCCCTCCCCCACCTCAAGCCGCCCCTGACGAAACATTTCGAGCGGTTCGCCTTGGAGCGGCCAGCGCGCGAAGGCGCCTCGCTTTGCCAGCTCGCGATGGATGAGATAGCGGCGCCAAGGGAGTGTGTCGCGCTCATACCATCGCCATTTGACGGCCCAGAGGCGCGCCATCTCGGCTGTCAATTTCCGGTCATCCATCTGTGCGCGCTACGCCGCGGCCTTCGCCGGTCGCGCGCTCGCCTTGCCGCGCGGAGCAGCAGCTTTCTTCTTGGGCTTTGCCTTCGCGTTACTGGGCGACTTCGGCTTGCCGGCCGGTCTCTCGGCCACGACCAGCTCAGCGAGGAAACCACCGGTATGTGAGCCAGGCGTTCCGGCGACCATCTCCGGTGTTCCCTCAGCGACAACCATGCCACCCTCGTCGCCGCCCTCGGGACCCATGTCGATAATCCGGTCGGCCGTCTTGATCACGTCTAGGTTGTGCTCGATCACGACGACCGAGTTGCCGGAATCGACGAGCCGGTGGAGCACCTCAAGTAGCCGCTGGACGTCGGCGAAGTGAAGCCCGGTCGTTGGCTCGTCGAGAATGTAAAGCGTCTTGCCGGTTGCGATCTTCGAGAGCTCGGTCGCCAGCTTTACGCGCTGAGCCTCGCCACCGGAAAGCGTTGTGGCCGGCTGCCCGAGGCGAAGGTAACCGAGTCCCACATCGCTGAGCGTCTGAAGCCGGCGGTGAACCTTCGGAATGTGAACAAAGAACTCGAGCGCCTGCTCAACCGGCATGTCGAGTACGTCGGCGATTGTCCGCCCCTTGAAGCGAACCTCCAGCGTCTCCTTGTTGTACCGCTTGCCGTGGCACTGCTCGCAAGGGACGTAAACGTCGGGCAGGAAGTGCATCTCGATCTTGATCTGCCCGTCGCCGCGACATACCTCGCAGCGACCACCCTTGACGTTGAACGAGAAGCGACCTGGCTTGTAACCGCGGGCGCGAGCCTCCGGCGTCTTGGAGAAAAGGTCGCGGATCACATCGAAAAGGCCGGTGTAGGTCGCCGGGTTGGAGCGCGGCGTACGCCCGATCGGTGACTGATCGACCTGAATGATCTTGTCGAGCTGATCGAGCCCAAGCACCTCCTGATGGGCTCCCGGCCGCTGACGGGCGCGGTGGAGCCTGCCTGCAACGGACTTGAAGAGAACCTCGTTGACCAGTGTCGACTTCCCGGAACCGGAGACGCCGGTCACAACGGTGAAAACACCAAGCGGGAATTCGACGTTGATGTCACGCAGATTGTGTTGGCGAGCGCCACGAACCTCGACAACTCCATTCGGCCTGCGGCGCGCCTTGGGAACCTCGATCTGCGCCGTCCCGGCGAGAAATTGTCCGGTCAGTGAGCGCTTGTTCTTCTCGACCTTCGCGGCCGTGCCTTCAGCGACGATCTGGCCGCCGTGTTCGCCGGCGCCCGGCCCCATGTCGACGAGCCAGTCGGCAGCGCGCATCGTCTGCTCGTCGTGCTCTACGACCAAGACCGTATTGCCTAGATCGCGCAGGTTCTCGAGCGTCTTGATCAGCTTGCCGTTGTCGCGCTGGTGGAGGCCAATTGAAGGCTCGTCGAGCACGTAAAGCACGCCTACCAAGGCCGAGCCAATCTGGGTCGCCAGACGGATCCTCTGCGCTTCGCCTCCGGAGAGCGTTGCGGCGGCTCGATCGAGCGAGAGGTAGCCAATTCCAACGTTCTCGAGGAAGCTGAGCCGCTCCGATATCTCCCGCATGATCAGCCGCGCGATGTGAGCCTCAGTCTCGCTCAGCTCAACCTCATCGATCCAGTTCAGGGCGCGGCGAACAGAGAGCGCCGTGAAGTCATTGATCGAGATCCCGTCGACGAGGACGGCGCGCGACTCCGGCCGCAACCGGGCGCCGTCACAGGCCGGACAGTCGGCGACCGCCATGAACTCCTCAATCCGTTCGCGCATCGCCTCCGAATCGGTTTCGCGATAGCG
>CAJBIG010000169.1 GCA_903953065.1 uncultured Solirubrobacterales bacterium | reverse complement strand
GGAACCTCTTGGAAGAGATGACGAAGCCGACGATCGCGCAGATCCACGGCGCCTGCATCGGCGGCGCACTGGAATTGGCGCTGGCCTGCGACCTGAGGACGATCTCCGACAGCGCGATTGTCGGGCTTCCGGAGACGCGCGTCGGGTTGATCCCCGACGTCGGTGGCTCCTCACGGCTGCCGGCGCTGGTCGGCGTTGGCCGCGCAAAGGAGCTGATCATGGCCTCGAAGATGATCAACGGCACAGAGGCTGAGCGAATCGGCCTCGCCAACCGCGTAGCGCCCGCTGAAGAGCTCGACGCCGCCACCGATCAACTGGTGGCTGAACTGCTTGCCTGCGCGCCGATTGCCGTCGGCCTCTCGAAGCGCGTGATCGACGCGGCCGCCAAGCCGGCACTGGCGTCAACGCTGGAGCAAGAGGTAGCCGCCCAGCAGCTCTGCGCGGGCAGCGCCGACTTCGGCGAAGGCGTCAGCGCCCTAAGCGAGAAGCGCGACCCCAACTTCAGCGGGACTTAAGCCATCGAAAGGCCGCCGCTGACGGTCAGCGTCTGGCGTTGAAGGCAGCGTAAACCTCGGGCAGCGTCGCGAAGCGCCGATCTTCTGCGATCCGTTGATCGAGGCCGAGATTGCTGAGCACTTCGCTCAGATGCTGATCGGCTCGAGCTAGGGCCAACGTGATCTCGTTCTGTTCGAGGAAATCGAAGAGCGTGTGCAGCTCGACGCCGCCGGAGTAGTCGATGTTGCCAAGCGATGAACCATCGATCACGAACCACTCAACAGGGTGGGGTGCTTGCGCGATCATTGCGCGGACAGCGTCTGCGTAGGTGCTTGCGTTCGCGAAGAACAGGTTCGCCGTGTAGCGGAACACAATCAGACCGGGCTGGCTCTCTAAGCCCGGTCGACTGGCGGTATAAGTCGGATCATTCACACCGTCGAGGCCGACCACGAATGCCCCAGGCGACCACTGGTGTTTGAAGACGTGGAGGATCGAGAAAATGATCGCCACCGCGACGCCGTACTGGACGCCAAAGACGCAGGTGATGATCGCGGTGTTGATCGCGGCCACAAACTCGAGCCTGCTTTTACCGAAAATCTGTCGCAGGCTTTTGACGTTGACCATCCGGCAACCGAGGATGAAAACGAGCATCGAGATCACAGCGATCGGCAGCTTGGCTAACAGAGACGAGAAGATCAGCAGCACCAGGACGAGCAGCGCCATCGTGAGATTTGCAAGCTGCGTGCGTCCGCGCTCGTCGTAGAGAAACTGAGTCTTCGTTGCACTGCCGCTAACGGCCATCGTCGAGCCGAGACCAGCAAGAAGGTTCGAACCAGAAAGCGAGACTAAGTCGCGATCGAGCTGCGCCCGGACACCCGTTTGCAGTGACACCGAGCGCGTGGTCACGGCCGTCTCGACGATGATCAGAAAGAAGCATGATGCGGCAATCAGCAAGATCGAACCACTGTTTGCCAGTAGATCGTTGAGGCCGACTCCTTCGGGCAGCCCTAGCGGAGGGAGCCCCGCCGGTACGTCGCCGATGACCGCGACACCTGACGCGGATGCGCCTACCGCCGTCGAAACCGCAATTCCAAGCACCAGCGCGAGCAGCGAGCCCGGGACGTTGGGCCAGAACCGCCGGCAGCCGAGCACTATCACTGCCGTCCCGAGAGCAAAAGCAACGGTCTTCCAATTAGTTTGGTCAGCAGCGTTCAGATTCGCCCATTGTTGAGCGAGCCACGTACCGTTTCCGGTCGGCAGGCCAAGCGTGCCAGGAATCTCCCTCGAGGCGATGAAGATGCCGATGCCGGCATAGAGGCCTACCGCCACGGGGACGCTGATCAGGTCGGCAAGGAAGCCAAGTAAGCCTTGCCATCGGGCGAATGTTCCATCGCTTTGCCGAAGTCCACAAAGTGCGGTGCGCCTATCTTCACCGGCTCGCCCTTGAGCGCGTGTTCGCCAAAGAGTGGCTTCTCTGGCGTGCAAGGTGTCTGCGTCCAGGTCTTGCCGAGGTCCGTGGACCAACGGAAGCCGACAAATGGCCCCAGCCAAGGCCAGTTAAAGGTCCGGCCTTCGTGTGGGATCGAACCGGAAGGATGCAGGCAATAGGTGCCGTAGTACCAGACGCCGTTGTGAACGAGCGAGCCGCAAGGGTAGCGGCCTTCGTAGGGGCGCGGGCTGGACTTGAAGACGCCTTGGTTGGTGACGACGAGCTTCATGGGATCGTCGCCGAGGATGGTCGCGTGGCCCGTAGTGGCGCCTTCGCCGCCGGAACCAGAGCCGAGGCCGTTGACGTTGCCATCGGTCCACGGCGAGTAAAGATTCCCGTCCGAGGCCCAGGAAGGATACCAAGTGTCCGCGCCGGTGTATTCGACATGACGGCCGGTGAAACCGACGCTGACTAACGTGTCAGACTTAGGGAACGGGCAATTCTGGGGCGGAGTCGAAGGCCAGACTCGGAACGGCTGCGCCGGCGGAGCGTCCACAAGACGTTCGGCCGCAGCGGCACCGGAGGCGG
>CAJBIG010000168.1 GCA_903953065.1 uncultured Solirubrobacterales bacterium | reverse complement strand
GAAATACGGGCCACGAGCAATCCTTTCTCCCCTATTTCATTAGGGAAAAGTCGGACGAGCTCAGTGGCGCACTCCTCCCCTGGCGCCAACTGCGAACGTTACAATTGTCTTATTCCTCACCCTGAGGTAGAGCCTCAAGTCAGAGAGTTATTTCACAGTTATGGAACCTTGTCAAGGCGCGGTCGAAAATTGCCCGCCTGAGCGGGCAAAGAACCAGTAGTTATGGGCGATTCAGGAGCGCTGCTGGAGGATGCCGTACATCAGCGCGGAGGCCGCGGCACTGGCGTTTAGCGAGTCAAGCTGCCCGAGCATCGGCAGTTTGATCAGCGCGTCGCAGCAACTTGCGACGCGCGGCCGTAGCCCGCTCCCCTCCGACCCAAGCACCAGCACAACGCCGCCGCGGTAGTCGGGAGTGAGGTAATCGGTAGCCTCATCGCCGCTGTCGGCGCCATAACACCAGGCACCGGCCTTCTTGGCGTCCTCGAGGAACTCGGAAAGATTGTTGACCTTGGCGATCGAGAGCCACTCGACTGCGCCGGCCGAGGCTTTACAGACGGCCGGCGTGACGTGGGCAGCGCGGCGCTCGGTGATGATCACGCCGGTCGCGCCGATGCACTCCGCGGTGCGGCAGATAGCGCCCAGGTTCTGTGGGTCTTGCACCTCGTCAAGGGCGATTATCAGCGGGTCGGGCTTCGCCAGCAGCTCGGCGGCGCTGACGTAGTGGTAGCCCTCGATACGGGCGCAAACGCCCTGATTCCCGGGGCTTTCGCAGATCTTGTCGATCTCGGCGGCGCTGACGCGCTTGATCTGGCTGGCCCTGTCGAGCCAGTCCTCGCGCGAAGCGCTGTCGGTAGCCCACAGCTCCTTGATCCGCCGCCGGTTGGCGCGCATCGCTTCGTGAACCGCGTTACGGCCGTAGATAATCACAGTGCCACAAGCTTCGCACCATCGTCGCCGTCGCGCACTTCCCAGCCGAGCGCGGCTAGCTGATCTCGCAGCAAGTCGGCTTGTTCCCAGTCTTTTGCGGCTCGCGCAGCTTCGCGCGCGGCGAGCAGCTCTAGCGCGGCGGCGTCGGGCGCGGCAGCGTTGGCGTCGGGCAGCAGCAGCGTCTCCAGCCCAATAACGGTCAGCATCTGGACGAGGTCATCATTGCCGGCGCCGGGCTGGGAGGCAGCGTCGGCGAGCCAACCATGCATCGCCGCCAGGGCGCGCGGCGTGTTGAAGTCGTCGGCCAACGCGGCAAAGAACTGCTCGCGGTGGCCGGCCAGCTCCGGTAGCGAGTGGCCGTCGCTGAGCTGAGCGGCGGCGGCGCGAATCCGCCGCGCGCTGGTCTGCGCCTGCTCCAAGCTCTGATCGGAGAAGAGAAGCGGCTGGCGGTAGTGGCCGGAGACGAAGAAGAGGATGAGTGCGTCGCGGCCCCAGCGCTCCAGAACAGATGACAGCGACTCAATGTTGCCAACGCTCTTTGCCATCTTTTCGCCGCCCAGCTGCAGCATCCCGTTGTGCATCCAGATCTGTGCCAACTCCTCACCGCGCGCCATTCGCGTCTGAGCGGCCTCATTCTCGTGGTGCGGGAAAACGAGGTCGTTGCCGCCGCCGTGGATATCGAAGCCGACACCGAGAATCTCCTCGGCCATCGCAGAGCATTCGATGTGCCAGCCGGGGCGACCGCGGCCCCAGGGCGCGTCCCAAGCGGTGTCCTCGCCGGGCTTCTGCGCCTTCCAGAGCGCAAAGTCGAGCGGGTCCTGCTTGAGCTCTGCCCCGGCTCCCCCTTCGCCTTGGTCGAGCGCGTCGAGCGAGCGGTGCGAGAGCTCGCCGTAAGACTCGTCGGAGCGGACGCGGAAGTAGACGTCGCCTTCGACCGCGTAGGCCGCATCGCGTTCAATCAGAGCACTGATCAGCTCGATGATCGGGCCGATCGTCTCTGTCGCCAGCGGCTCTGAATCAGGGCGCCCGAGGCCGAGCCCGTCGGTGTCGGCAATGTAGGCCGCGGCCATCTCGCTTGCCAGCAGCGCGCTCGGCTGCGGCGGATCGGCTGCGTTGGCTGCGTCATAGATCTTGTCGTTGACGTCGGTGATGTTGGCAACGAAGGTCACCTCATAGCCCTCGTGAGCAAGAAAGCGCTTCAGCAGCGAGTAAACGACGAAGGGGCGCGCGTTGCCGACGTGGATCCGGCCGTAGACGGTTGGTCCGCAGGCGTAGATCGAAACTTTGCCCGGATCACGCGGCTCAAGCTGAACCAGCTCGCCGCGGCGCGTGTCATAGATCTGGATTGTGCGCACAGCGGCAATCTACGCCAGCAGCTACGAAGTGCGCAGCGTGGCAACCGCTACTGCGCCGGCGCCCTCGCCGCGGCCGAAGGCGCCGATCTGCTCGGCGGTCGTCGCCTTCACGTTCACCCGCGAAGCTTCGACGCCCAGGGCGCCGGCGATCCGCTCAACGATCTCCTCGCGGCGGGGGCCGATCTTTGGCTGCTCGATGATCACCGTCGCGTCGACATTGACGACTTCAAAGCCACCGCCAATCAGCATCCCTGCAACCTTGCTCAAGAGATCGATCGAATCGGCGCCGCGCCAGCGCTCGTCGGTATCGGGGAAGTGGCTGCCGATGTCGCCGAGCGCCGCAGCGCCCAGCAGCGCGTCGATCACGGCGTGCGTTAGGACGTCGGCGTCGGAGTGGCCGTCGAGGCCGACCTCGGACTCAAACTCGACGCCACCGAGAATCAGCGGCCGGCCAGCGGCGAGGCGGTGAGAGTCGACGCCAAGGCCGGTGCGCGTCTCAGACACCGGAGGCCCTCAGTTCAGTGGCCGCGCCGAGCATCTGCCCGGCCAGCGCCAAATCAGCCGAGGTGGTGACCTTGAAGTTCTCGCTCTGGCAGTGCACAAGGCGCACACGGCCGCCGTCAGCCTCAACCAGCATCGCGTCATCGCTCGCTGCTGCAAGCTCGGCCTCTGAACAACCGAGCGCCCGCTCCAGCGCCTCTCTCCGAAAAACCTGAGGCGTCTGAACTGCCCACAGCTCGGAGCGGGCCGGCGTCTCGGCCACTGCGACTCCATCGAGCGAGCGTTTAACGGTGTCCTTTACCGGTGCAGCGGCGATCGCTGCGTCCCATCTGCCGTCCTGATCCAAGGCGGCGATGCAGTCCTCGATCAGTGCCGCGCTGACCAGCGGGCGCGCTGCATCGTGAACCACAACCACTTCCGCCCCTGGATCGGCCGCTGCAAGCGCGTTTAAGACCGATTGAGAGCGCACGGCGCCGCCAGCAACGCCAACGGTGCCCTGCGGCGCCTCAAAGCCCTCAGGCAGCGCGACAATGATCTGCCCCACCGCTGAAACCTGCTGCAGCGCATCGACGCTCCAGTCGAGCATCGGTCGGCCTGCGAGCGGGACGAACGCCTTGGGCCCATCGGACCCAAGCCGTTCGCCGCGTCCTGCAGCCACGATCAGCGCGACCGCCGTGGCCGACATCGCAGAAGGCCGGTTAGGCCTTTACTCCAGCCGACTTGGCAAGCAGCCCGTCGAGGTGCTCTTCGGCCTGCTCCTCGTCCATGTCAAGCGCGTACATCAGCTCTGACGAGAGAATCTTCTTGGCCCGCGTGTACATCTGCTTCTCGCCGGTCGAGAGTCCCTTGTCGTGCTCGCGGATCGCGAGGTTGCGAACGACCTCGGTCAGCTCGTAAATGTCGCCGGTCTTGATCTTGTCGCGGTTGTGCTTGAAGCGGCGGTTCCAGTTCTTTGGCATCTCCGAGACGTCGTCCTGGATCACGGCCAGAACCTTCTTCACCGTCTTTTGATCGATTACGCGGCGCAGCCCTGCGATCGCTGCGTTCTCCGACGGCACCATCACCGTCATGTCGTTGTGGAGAATCTTGATCGTCAGGTAGACGCGCTTCTCACCGAGCATGTTGCGCGATTCCTTCTTCAGCACCTTGCCAGCGCCGTGGTGCGGGTAAACGACGTTGTCGCCGCACTCAAACTCGATGTGCTCCAGAACGGGCATCTCGAGATCGTCAATTAGATCTTCACTTGTTTGCGTAATGGTGTCCCCCCTTGCGTAAGCGGCTAGGGAATCATTCCCAAGCCACGCTTTTCAACCGATTAGGTACTTCAGCTCTGCATGTAGCGATCAACGAGGTTGATCTCCTGTAAGCGGCGCAGGCCCTCGCGGATCTCCTTCGCACGCATTTCGCCCACTCCCTCGATGCTCTCGAGCTGCGCATCGCCGACGGCGAGCAGCTCCTCTAGTCCACCGGTGGAGGCAACGATGTTGGCGACGACCAGCTTCGGCAGTCGCGGAATGAATCCAAGAATCCGGTAGCCGCGCGGCGATACCGGATGGTCGATCGTGTTGACCTTGCGGTCGTAGCCGAGAAGCTCGGAGAGGCGGCCGAAATCGAGCAGGTCCTGATGGTCGATTCGGCCAAGCTGCTCGAGCGCGTTGGCGAAGCTGTCATCACCTTCGTCTGCGAGGTAATCGTGGACGAGCGCAGCCTTGTCGGCGGCGGTTCCGAAGAGAGTCTCCTCAAGCTGCATCTCAATCAGACGGCCTTCGGCGCCGAGCTCAACGATGTAGCTCTCGATCTCGGCCGCCATGCGCGTCACCAGCTCCGAGCGCTGCAGGACGGTGAGGACGTCGTGGAGCGTGGCTCCACCCTCGAACTCAAGCGCCGTCAGCCGCGTTGAAACTTGATCAAGCCGCAGGCGGTACTTCTCGAGCGTCGCGAGCGCTTGGTTGGCCTTGGCCAGAACGGTTGGGATGTCCTCGAGGATGTACTTCGCCCCGTCGACGTAAAGCGAGACGATCTCACGGCGCTGCGAGATCGCAATCACGAGCGAATCGCTCTGCTTGCTGACGCGCTCTGCCGTGCGGTGGCGCGTCCCGGTTTCAAGCGAGAGGATCGTTGGGTCGGGGAGCAGCTGCACGTTGGCCAAGGCGATCTTGGTCGCGTTGGCGTTGAGGATGATCGCCCCGTCCATCTTTGCGACTTGGTAGAGAAAAGCCGGTGAGTAGTCGATGTCGAGGCGGATGCCGCCGGAGAACATGAAGCTGATCTCCTCCGGATCGCCGACGACGATCAATCCACCTGTGCGAGCGTGGACGACATTGTCGATACCTTCGCGGAGCGCGGTGCCCGGCGCGACCATCTCCAAAGCGCGCACCAGCGAGGTCTCTTGGCGCATAGCTGAATCTCCTGACTCTCCCCCTGATTTACGCGCCATAAAGGCTGATTCTATCAGAGCTGTTAACGATTGGCGCTATGCCGCATTGCGTGCAGAAAGGCCCTCAGAGCCGATGTTTGGGAGCTTTAAGGCCTCCCGCAAGGTGCCCACGCGCTCTGGCGTAATCAATTCGGTAAGGCCGAACTTTTCCGCCTCCTGCTCGCGCCGCAGCTGGTGCGCGACAGAGCGCAGCTCGCCGGTCAAGCCGATCTCACCGAAGGCGCAGAGCGGTTTTGCACCGGGCGCGCTCAGCGCCGTTCCGCTCGCCGCGCTGGCAACCGCGAGCGCGATCGCCAGATCGGCGCCGGGCTCATCGACGCGCACTCCACCGACGACGTTGACGAAGACATCGGCGCTGCCGGTTGATACGCCGGCGTGGCGTGCGAGCACTGCGAGCACGAGTGCGAGGCGGTTGCGATCAACGCCGCTGCAGAGCCGGCGCGGTGGAACCATCTCGCTCGGGCTGACCAGCGCCTGGACCTCAACCAGTAGCGGCCGCGAGCCCTCCATGGCAGCCAGCACGACGCTGCCCGGCGCGCGAGTTGCCTCGCTGACGAACCGCTCGCTGGCGTCGAGCACCTCGACGAGGCCGCCGTCGCGCATCTCAAAGACGCCAACGTCGTTGGTCGCACCGAAGCGGTTCTTGATCGCCCGCAGCGTGCGGTAAGTCCGTTCGCGCTCACCATCGAACTGGAGCACGCAATCGACGAGGTGCTCAAGCACGCGCGGCCCTGCCAACGAGCCTTCCTTTGTGACATGGCCGACAAGCATGATCGCCGTGTCTGTTCGCTTGGCGACCTCGATCAGCCGCGAGGCCACTTCGCGCACCTGGCCGACCGTGCCGGCCGCGCCCGAGAGGTCGGCGCAGGCCAGCGTTTGCACCGAGTCGACAACGCAGATATCGGGCCGCTCGGCCTCAATTACGGAGAGCACCGCGTCGAGATCGGTTTCAGCGAGAACGGGAACGTCGAGCGCACCGGGCGCGGCGCCGGCTTCGAGTCGCTCGGCGCGGAGGCGAATCTGCGCCGCGGATTCCTCACCGGAGACGTAGAGCGTGCTGCGCCCCGATGCGGCCATCAAACCGAGCGCCATCGTTATCAAGGTCGACTTGCCTATCCCCGGAGCGCCGCCGAGCAGAACCATCGAACCGGGGACGATCCCGCCACCGAGCAGCCGGTCGAGCTCAGTGATGCCGGTTGCCAGGCGCGGCGTGCTGTCCCTGGAGAGCTCGCGCAGCACTACGGGGCCGGCGGCGGCGCTGCGAGCGCCAACCGGCCGCTTGGTCGCCGCCCGTGAGGGCGCGCGCTCTTCGGCCAGCGTGTTCCACTCCTCACACTGCGGGCATTGGCCATGCCACTTGGCTTCCTGGTGCGCGCAGGACGAGCAGACGAAGACTGATGCTGAACGGGCCACCTCGCGAGATTAGGCGCCGGAGGGGACGGCTTCGCCCCCGCGCGTCAGTCTTGCGGTGCGCGTTCGCAGGCCGCGAACTCGGCGCCGTTGTGGGCGCCATCGCAGAACGGCTTGTTCTCCGACAGGCCACAGCGACAGAGCGCAACGGGGCGCCCTTCAACGTCATAGCGATTACCGTCGGCGTCCTCGAGCACGACCGGGCCGGTCACCTTGTATGGCCCATCATCGCGGACCTTGATAACTACAGGCTCATCGGCCATCAGGATTCTCCGTCGTCTGCTTCGGGCGCCTCAGCGGTCGGCTCTTCGCTGACTTCAGGAAGATCGCCGTCATCGTCTGCTGCGTCGTCATCGTCGTGAGTCTGCTCCGGGGCTCCAACTGCCGCCGGTACCTTGAGCGGCTCGATCACCGTCAGAGTGACCTCTTCCTCCGAGCCTTCAGGCGCGACCTCGACCAGCACCGTGCCACCTGGCGTCAGCTCCGAGCGCAGCACGAAGTCGGCGAGCGGATCTTCGATGTAGCGCTGGATCGCGCGGCGCAGCGGCCTCGCCCCCATCGCCGGATCCCAGCCCTTATCTACGAGCAGATCCTTCGCATCTTCGGTCAACTCCAGCTGCAGCTCTCGCTCGGCCAGCGTTTCGCGGATCCGCACCAGCAGCAGCTCGACGATCGTCTTGATCTGATCCTTCTGCAGCTTGTGGAAGACGATCACGTCGTCGATCCGGTTGAGGAACTCGGGGCGGAAGACTTTCTTCAGCTCGCCCATGATGCGCCCCTTCATGTCGTCGTAGCTGATCCCCGTCTCGTCCTCCG
>CAJBIG010000167.1 GCA_903953065.1 uncultured Solirubrobacterales bacterium | reverse complement strand
AGCCGCGGTCCGTCATCGCACGGCTCACACAATGTTCGTGCCCCAGGCTCGATCGGGGCTTCGGCGTGGCCGGCTCGCGTCTTCAAGGGCATCCGTGGCCCCGGCCAGATGGGCAACAAGCGCGCCACCCAGCGCGGCCTGACGATCGTCCGCGTTGACGCTGCCGACAACCTGATTCTTCTGCGTGGCGCCGTTCCCGGCGCCACCGGTGCTTTGGTGGAGGTGCGTAGCGATGGCTGACGCTCCGATCCTCGGCGCCACAACGAAGCTCAAGCTCGATGACGCGATCTTCGGCGAGGGGCTGAACAAGTCCTTGATTCACGAATCGGTACGCGCTGAGCTGAACGCTCGCCGCCGCGGCACTGCCGCGACGAAGACGCGCGGCCTTGTATCCGGTGGCGGTGCCAAGCCTTGGCGCCAGAAGGGCACCGGCCGCGCCCGCGCCGGTTCATCGCGTTCGCCAATTTGGACAGGCGGTGGCGTCACCTTCGGCCCACAGCCGCGCTCCTACACCTTCAAGGTCAACCGCAAGGAGCGCCGCGCGGCTCTGCGCAGCGCACTCTCGCTCCACGCCGACCGCGGATCGCTCGCCGGCGTTGACCCTGCCGCCTTTGCTGCGCCTTCAACGAAGCAGGCCGCGGGCCTGCTCAAGGATTGGGGCTCGGACAGCTCGGTTCTCGTCGTCGTAGGCGCCGATGAGGCCAACATCGCTCTCTCGTTCCGCAACATTGATCGCGTCAACGTGCTGGCCGCTTCGGAGGCTGGCGTCGCCGACATCGTCAACGCCGCACGGCTGGTCGTCAGCCAGGTCGGACTTGACGAGCTGAGCGGTCGTCTCTCAGCCGAGCGCACTGGGGAGGCTGCCTGAAATGGACCACACACAGGTCATCATTCGTCCGGTCGTAAGTGAGAAGAGCTACGTGCTCGCTTCGAACGGCCGTTACACCTTCCGCGTCCATCCCGACGCGCACAAGACTCAGATCCGCGAAGCGGTTGAGGCGCTCTTCGACGTTCACGTCGAAGAGGTCCGCACGCTCTCGGTCAAGTCGAAGCCGAAGCGCCGCGGCTACACCGCAGGTCGTACGCGTACTTGGAAGAAGGCAATGGTTCAGGTCCGCGAGGGCGAGCAGATCCCAATCTTCCAAGGTCTAGCTGAGGGTGTCGAGTAATGGCCATTCGCAAGCCAAAGCCAACCAGCCCCGGTCGTCGTTTCTCGACCTACGCCGACTTCGCCGAGATCACTCGCGACGAGCCGGAAAAGAGCCTCGTTGAGGGTCTGACGAAGAGTGGCGGCCGTAACGCACGCGGTCGCAAGACCTCGCGCCATCGTGGTGGCGGCGCCAAGCGTCTCTACCGCAAGATCGACTTCAAGCGTCGCAAGGACGGAGTTCCGGCCAAGGTCGCCGCAATCGAGTACGACCCCAACCGCAGCGCCTACATCGCTTTGCTCCACTACCTCGATGGTGAGAAGGCCTACATCCTCGCTCCGAGCCGTCTGACGGTTGGAATGATGGTTCAGTCCGGCCCCGGCGCCGAGATCGCCGTCGGCAACTGCCTCGCGCTGGTCGACATGCCGCTCGGTACCGTTGTCCACAACGTTGAGCTTCAGCCCGGCCGAGGTGGCCAGATGGGCCGCTCTGCCGGCGCATCGATCCAGCTGATGGCCAAGGAGAACGATCAGGCCACGCTCCGTCTCCCTTCCGGTGAGATGCGGCTCGTGCGCAGCGAGTGCCGCGCAACGGTCGGTTCGATCGGCAACTCCGATCACCAAAACGTCAAGGTTGGCAAGGCCGGCCGCAAGCGCCACATGGGTGTCCGCCCGCAGACGCGAGGCACGGCGATGAACCCGGTCGACCACCCGCACGGCGGCGGCGAGGGCTCAACGACTGCTGGCCGCCACCCGGTTACGCCATGGGGCGTTCCCACACTTGGCTACCGCACACGTAAGAAGCACAAGGCTTCCGACAAGGACATCATCCGTGGCCGTCGCCGCGGGAAGGGTAATCGATGAGTCGCTCAAGTAAGAAGGGCCCGTTCGTTGAGGAGCGCCTGATGGGGCGGATCATCAAGATGAATGAAACCGGCGATAAGACGATGCTCAAGACTTGGTCTCGTACCTCGACGATCTTCCCTGAGATGGTCGGTCACACGATCGCCGTTCACGACGGCCGCAAGCACATCCCAGTCTTCGTCAACGAATCGATGGTTGGTCACAAGCTCGGCGAGTTCGCGCCGACGCGTACATATCGAGGCCACCTTGGCTCCGGGCAGGTGCGTTAGCTATGGCTGATGATCCGAAGAAGGACGAGGCAGAGGTGGAAGAGAAGCCCAAGCGCCGCCTGCGCCGCACGAAGGCCAAGGACGAAGCTCCTAAGACTGAAGCTGCCGCCGAAGAGACCACCGACGAGGCTGAGGTAGAGCCCGAGGTCGCTGAGGAACCGAAGGCCGAGGAGAAGCCAAAGGCTGAGAAGAAGTCAAAGTCGAAGGCCAAGGACGAAGTCGTAGAGGCACCGAAGCGCGTAATCCCGGTTTACGACCCTGAGAACCCTCCTGTAATCAAGGCCCACGCCCGTTACGTGCGCACTTCGGCGCGCAAGGCCCGCCTGGTCTGCGATCACATCCGCGGCCACTCGGTCACCGAGGCGCGAATGATCCTTGCCCACACGCCACGCGACGTCGCCGGTGATTGGCAGAAGCTGCTTGAGTCGGCTGTCGCCAATGCTGAGCACAACCTTGAACTTGATGGAGAAAACCTGCGCATCCTTTCGGTCCAGGCCGATGAGGGTCCGACGTTGAAGCGCTTCCGCCCGCGGGCGATGGGCCGCGCTTCAGCGATTCATAAGCGCACCAGCCACCCTTCAATCTCGCTGACGCCAAAGGAGTAACTGAGGACTATGGGACAGAAGGTTCACCCCGAGTCGATGCGCGTCGGCTACATCCACGATTGGAAGTCGCACTGGTTCACCGAACGCAATTTCGCTGAGTACCTGGCCGAAGACGTCT
>CAJBIG010000166.1 GCA_903953065.1 uncultured Solirubrobacterales bacterium | reverse complement strand
CTCCTTCTATCGCCATCTTCGGCGAGAGCAGCTGATCAATCACGATCCGACGGCCGATCTGCGCGCGCCGCGCAAGACCCGTCGACTGCCGAAAGTGCTGAGCCGCGATCAGGTGATGATGTTGTTGGCCGCGCCCCAGGGCAACACACCCGCAGCGCAGCGCGACCGCGCGCTGCTGGAGCTGATGTATGCCTGCGGGCTGCGCGCATCGGAGGCAACCGGGCTGCTCGTCGGCGAAGTCGATCTAGAAGAGGGAGTAATGCGGGCCCGGGGCAAGGGCTCGAAGGAGCGGCTGATTCCCGTTGGAAGCGCTGCTGTTCATGCGCTGAAGGTCTACCTCGAAGCTGCGCGGCCGAAACTCGTTGGGATCGGTGATGAGGAGCACCTCTTCGTTAATCAGCGCGGCGGCGCGCTAACCCGGCAGGGGCTCTACAAGATCGTTCAAGGCCACGCGCGCGCCGCTGGGCTGGCCGGCCTGATGAGCCCACACACGCTCCGACACACGTTCGCAACGCACCTGCTCGCTGGAGGCTGCGATCTCCGAGCGCTACAAGAAATGCTCGGCCACGCCGACATCGCCACAACTCAGATCTACACGCATCTCTCAGCCGAGCGACTGAAGGATCAGTATTTCGGCGCCCACCCGAGGGCAACTATTAGCCACGCCGCTTAGAAGACGAGCAATCGTTCAGCAACGCGCCTATCCTCGGCGGTGATGCCAGAGCTGCCTGAGGTCGAAACGCTCCGCCGCCAGCTGGCACCAGCGCTCGCCGGCAAGCGGATTGAGCGGCTTGAGGTGCTCGACCCGAAGTGGGGCAGTCCGATCGCCGGCAGTGAGCTGGCAGGTCTAATCGAAGGACGAACGATCGAGAACCTCGAACGGCGCGGCAAGTACCTCATCTTCGACCTTGGCGACGAGCTCTACCTGATCTGCCATCTGCGGATGACCGGCAACTTCCTCTACGACGCTGAGCCGGGCGTGGCGTACCAACGCGCCCGATTCGAGCTCGAAGGTGGTCACACACTGCGCTTCACGGACCCGCGCCGCTTTGGCACAGCCGAAGTGATTGTCGGAGGCAGCGCTCTTGACGAGTACTTCGCCGGCCGGCTTGGGATCGAGCCATTTTCAGGCGCGCTCGATGGAGCGGCGCTGAAAGCGATGGCGGCGGGAAAGCGGACATCGATCAAGGCCTTCCTGCTCGATCAGCGCGCCGTTGCCGGGATCGGGAACATTTACGCCGACGAGGCGCTATTTCGCGCCGAAGTTCATCCGCTGCGCGAGGCGGGGCGTCTTAAGCCCGCTCAGTACGAGCTTCTGGCGACAACGATTCAAGACGCGCTTCAAGCCGGGCTCGATGCCGGCGGCGCAACAATTGACGATTTTCGCCACGCCGACGGGCTCTATGGCAGCTTTCAGGACGAGTTCCTCGTTCACAGGCGCGCCGGTGAACCGTGCCCGCGCTGCGGCAACGAGGTAGAGAAGATCGTTGTCGTCGGCAGGGGGACCTACCTCTGCGGCCGCTGCCAGCCGCGCCCGCGGGGAACTACGAGGCGGCGAGCAACTCGTCGAGCTTCCCGCTCTGGTCTGCAGCGATGAGCTCTTGGAAGCCGCCGATCAGCTCCCCGTCGATGAGAATCTGGGGGAAGGTCATCATGCCCGTCTTCTCGTTTAGCGCAACGCGCCCTTCGGCGTCCTTGGTGAGGTTGATCTCCTCGAAGGGGATCTCCCGCGCGTTGAGCAGCGCCTTTGCTTGCGTGCAGAAGGGGCAGGGAGTTGATGAGTACATCACGACGTTTGGCATAGCGATAAATGTAGCGCGGCCGCGGAGCACGACCTGATGGCCGGCCCGGTCAAGACGGAAGCCGTCGTGCTGCGTTCGATCCGTTACGGCGAGGCCGATCGGATCCTCCACGTGTACACGCCGATGCGCGGCAAGCTGAGCGCAATTGCAAAGGGTGTACGGCGATCCAAAAGCCGCTTCGGCGGACGCCTTGAGCCGTTCTTCCGGCTCAACCTTGAGCTGCACGAAGGGCGCAGCGACCTGATGACCGTCACGGGCGCCGAAACGATCAGTGCCTACACAACACTTCGCGCTGACGAGCGCGCGCTCAATGGCGCCGCGCGCGCCTGCGATTCGCTGGGCCGCGTCTTCGATTCAGGAGAGGCGCACCCGGAGGTCTTCAACTTGCTTTGTAGCGCTCTGACGCTGCTTGACGATCATCCGGAGAACGCGACCGACGCATTCCAGATCGCGTTTCGGATGAAGCTCCTGCTGGCGGCCGGCTTTGCGCCGCAACTCGCCGCCTGCGCAAACTGCGGCGAGGCAGGCGAGCTGGTTGGCTTCTCGCCGGCCGCAGGGGGAGTGGTTTGTGCGTCCTGCGAGGCCGGTTCGTTCGAGCTCGATGGCGAGACCCATCGGTTTCTCACAGACGCGCTCGGCCGCCCTTTGGCCGACCTGCCCAGCGTCGACGCGCGTGTAGTCGCGCTCGCCGACCGAGCGGTCAGCGAAACCGCCGCTCACCATGGCCAAGTTCGTTTCAAGGCGATCGCTTGAAGGCGCTCGCGGCAAACCCCGACAGGCTGCGAGAATGAGCGCGATGGATCCACACGCCAATCCCGGCCTCGTCGCCGCCGAGTTCGCCGCGCGCCAGCAGGCGCTTGAAGAGACGCTGCTTTCGCCGCTAGCCGCCCGCTCGTGGCCGGCGCGTCGGCTGGTCGACGAGCCTGCCTGCGGACTGCGCTCGCCACTGCAGCGTGACCGAGACCGGATCGTTCACTGCAAAGCCTTCCGCCGCCTGAAGCACAAGACCCAGGTCTTTGTCTCCCCAGAGGGAGACCACTACCGAACCCGCCTCACGCACACGATCGAGGTGACTCAGATCGCGCGAACCGTTGCCCGCGCGCTGCGCCTCAACGAGGATCTGACCGAGGCGATCGGCCTCGGGCACGACCTCGGTCATCCACCGTTCGGTCATATCGGCGAAGCGGTCCTCGACAAGTGCCTGAAGGAACGCTTCGACGGTGGTTTTCGCCACTATGAGCAGTCACTGCGGGTCGTTGACGTCCTTGAGCGCGATGGCGCGGGCCTCAACCTGACAGAGGACGTGCGCGATGGGATCGCTTGCCACTCGGGTCGCGCACCGGCGCCACGCACGCTAGAGGGGGCAATCGTGCGGTTGGTCGATCGAATCGCCTACATCAACCACGACATTGACGATGCAACGCGCGCAGGAGTCGTAGCCGAGGCCGACCTCCCGGATGGTCCGATTGCGATTCTCGGGCAGACCGGCTCGGCGCGAATCGACTATCTGGTCCATGACCTCGTTGAGCACTCGCACGCTGCGGGCGCAATCCTCCAGGGTCAAGAGGCGGGAGCCGCCATGGATGAACTGCGAACTTGGATGTTCGACAACGTTTACCTCGGGGCAAGCGCTCGCGCCGAGCACAACCGTATTGAGCGCGTGATTACGACGCTCTTCAACCACTACGCAAGCGATCCCGAGCGAATCCCCGACGCTGGCGGCGCCAGCGGCGCCAGTCTTGACCGGCGCGTTACCGACTACCTAGCGGGGATGACCGACCGCTACTGCATCCGCGTCTTCGAGCAGCTGACGGTGCCGGAGTCGTTCGCCGCGTAGGCTGCCATCGATGCCGCTCTACACCGACGACTCAATCGAGCGCCTGCGCCAGACCGTCGACATGGCGGAGCTCGTCGGCGCGAAGACGGAGCTGAAGCGGTCGGGGCAGCAGATGATGGGGATCTGCCCGTTCCACGACGAGCGCAGTCCGTCGATTAGCGTTGATCCGGTTCAGAAGGTCTTCCATTGCTTCGGCTGCGGGGAGGGAGGGGATCTTTTCAAGTTTGTTCAGCTAACCGAGGGGCTCAACTTCCGCGAGGCTGTCGAATCGCTTTCAGATCGCTACGGCGTGACGATGGAGCTGACTGAGGAGGATCCGCAGGCCGCGCAACGCCGCGAGAAGCGTGACCGGCTGTTGGAACTGTTGGAGCGCACAGCCGCCTTCTATGTACGCAACCTCTGGGAGTCTCCTGAGGCTGAGGAATCGCGCGAATATCTCAAAGGGCGGGGGCTCGACGAGGCGCTGCTGCGCGAGTTCCGCGTTGGCTACGCCCCGAGCGCTTGGGACAAGGTCTTGGTCGCTTCACGCCAAAGCGGCTATAGCGAGGCCGAGCTTTGGGACGCTGGCCTCACGGCAAAGAACCAGAAGGGCAACGTTTACGACCGCTTCCGCCGCCGCATCACATTCCCACTCTGCGACAGCCGCGGGCGCGTACTTGGCTTCGGCGCTCGCGCCGTCGGCGCCGATCAACAGCCGAAGTACCTAAACAGCTCTGAGAACGTGATCTTCCATAAGGGCCGTCAGGTTTACGCCGCCGATCTGGCTCGCGCCGCTGCCGCTAAGAGCGGCGAGGTGATTCTCTGTGAGGGCTACACCGACGTGATCGCAATGCATCAGGCCGGTCTGCGCAACACGGTCGGGCTGATGGGCACAGCGCTCACGGAGGATCAGGTCTCAGAGCTTGCGCGGATGGCGCCGGTTGTTGCGCTCGCCCTCGACGCCGACAGCGCAGGCCAGGAGGCGATGATCCGTGCCGCGAAAGTAGCCGAGGGGCGAAAGCTTGAGCTGCGCGTAGTACCGCTTCCAGCGGGGAATGATCCGGCCGACATCGTCCAGCAGCAGGGGCCGGAGGAGATCACGAAGCTGGTCGCCGGCTCGGTTCCATTCGTCCGCTTCCGCGTTGACCGGGCGCTGCTGCTGGCCGACCTCGCAAGCGCCGAGGGGAAGGATCGCGCCGTCAGCGAGCTCGCGCCGATTATCACGCCGCTTCCAGCCAGCGCAATGCGCGACGAACTAACCGAGTTGGCCGCGGCTGCGCTTGGGGTCAGTGGAGCAAAGCTGACTGAATGGCTTGGCCGCGCGCGCCCGCTTCCAGCACCCGAGCGAGCGGCAGCCGCTCCCGCCGACGATCAAGGTGACGCCCCGCCGCCGCAGCCGGCAGCCACCGTAATCGACCCCGGCGCCCGCGTCGAGCGAGCCTTCCTTGTGCAGTGTCTTGCCGACCCCAGCGTCGGTAAAGAGGCGCTGGGAGCGATGGACTTGGAAGCGGATTTCGTAAGCCCCGTATTTCTTCGCGCGGCTCAGCTAATTCTTGCGACGCCCGCCGGCAGCGAAATTCACGCCCCGCCCGAGGACGACGAGCTAAGCCGAGTTCTCGCCGAGCTCCAAGTGAGATCG
>CAJBIG010000165.1 GCA_903953065.1 uncultured Solirubrobacterales bacterium | reverse complement strand
GCGGGCCGCCTGATCAGCGGGCTGACTGCCGACGATCTTGAGCCCTCGTTCGCGGGGATTCGCGCGCAGGCCGTTGGCCGCGACGGCGCGCTGCTTGACGACTTCGCTTTCTCTGGCGACGGGCGGATCGTGCAGCTGCGCAACGCACCGTCGCCGGCCGCAACGGCGTCGCTTGCGATCGCCGCCTACTGCTGCGACCGGCTCGGCCCGATCACCGCTGCTGAGCCGAGCGAGCGGCCAGCCTCGTAGCCTTTATTAACGATGCGAATTCTCCTGACAGGCGCCAGCGGGGCGATCGGCTCGCAGCTTGCTCCCCAGCTCGCCGGCGAAGGCCACGAGCTGCGCGCATTTGCCCGCGATCCCAGTCGCGTGACGGCGAGCGGGATCGATCAAATCGTTCGCGGTGACGCACTGACCGGCGACGGGCTCGGCCAGGCTCTGGACGGAGTCGAGCTCGCCTATTACCTCATTCACTCGATGGAGCCTTCGGGTGAGGGCGAGCCCTTTGCCGAGCGTGAGCTTCGCTCGGCGGACAACTTTGCTGCCGCGGCAAGGCAGGCCGGGCTGCGCCGCATCTGTTACCTCGGAGGCCTTGTCCCGAGCGGCCGCTCGCCATCCGAGCACCTCGCAAGCCGCCTTGCCGTCGAGCAGACGCTGCTCAGCAGCGCGCCCGAGGCGGTCGCCCTGCGCGCCTCAATCGTGATCAGTGCTCAGTCGCGCTCATTCCGCTTCCTCGTCCGCCTACTCGAGCGCTCGCCAGTCCTACCGCTGCCCGATTGGCGCGACTTCCGCACCGAGCCGATCGACGGGCGCGACGTTGTCGCTTATCTCAAAGAGGCAGGGCTCTCCGCCTCGGTCGAGGGAAGACTGACGCTCGACATCGCCGGCCCAGACACCGTCACTTACGGCCAGCTGATTCAACGGATCTCCGACGCAATGCTGCTCAGCCGACCGGCGATCGAGCTGCCCTTCTCAATGACGCCGGTTGCCAGCGCCGTCGCAGCTTCGATTACCGGCGAAACGAGCGAGCTGGTGGGGCCATTGATGGCTGGCCTCAGCGGCGACCTGCTGGCCGACGACGCTGCTGCTCGTGAGCTATTTCACGTCCGCCTTCACCGCCTCAATAGTGCCATCTCAAACGCCCTGCGCGAATGGGAAACGAAAGAGCCGCTAGCGGCCCGATAGGAGACCAAATGGGAGCAGTCACAGCAGAAATTCAGATCGACGCCAAGCCGCAAGAGGTCTGGGACGTCGCGCTTAACCCTCAGAGGCTCGCCGACTGGGTGACGATTCACCGCAAACTGAACGAGTGTGACGATGGACCGCCGCGGCTTGGCTTCGAAATGGTTCAAACGATGGAACTGCGCGGCGCGCCGCTAAAGGTGAGCTGGGAGCTGGTTACATGCGATGAGCCTGAGCTTGCGAAGTGGGAAGGGCGCGGCCCGGCAGGCTCGCGCGCAGAGACCAGCTACCGCTTGGAAGCCAACAAGAACGGGACTCTCTTTCACTACAGCAACGAATTCTTTCCGCCGATGGGAATAATCGGCCGCGTCGCCCAACGGGCGATCGCCGGCGACCTGCCCGAAAGCGAAGCGCTGGCATCGCTCGAGCGGTTGCAGCAGATTTTCGCTTAAGAGAAGTTCAGCCCGCGAGTAGGCCCTTATTATCGCAACTGGGTGACTTTATACCGATGCGACTGGATCCTTGCTAGCGTAATGTTTACGTACGTAGTTTCCGCAAATTAATTAGGAGTGTTTCCAGATGGCAGACTTTGTAGACCAGAAGAAGGGCGAGATGGAATCGCGTTTGAAAGAGCTTCGCCCGCTGGTTGACGAGTACGACAGGCTTGAGGCCGCCGTCGCCGCGCTCAGCTCGGTCGGCAGCGGTGGGCGCCGCGGAGCTACTGCGCCGCGAACAGCGAAGAAGTCGGTCCGCCGCACCGGCGCAGGCTCAGGCAAGGGCAAGGGCAGCGGCCGCCGCGGCCGCCCGAAAGGTTCAGGCGTGC
>CAJBIG010000164.1 GCA_903953065.1 uncultured Solirubrobacterales bacterium | reverse complement strand
GTCAACTTCGCGGTGAATCACGACCTCGGTCTCAAGCATCACGCCGCGCAGAACCTGGTACTCCTCGCCGGCCTCAATTTGCACCGAGGCGCGCGCGTCGCGCTCGAGGTTCTTCGTCTTCTGCGATTTGGCAAACGTCCACGCCCACAGCTCAGGCGCATCCTCTGGCCCGGTGTTGCGAATCACGAACCAGAGCGGCATCAGGTGTGGCCAGCCACTGACGCCGTTGGTCGCGCAGATCATCGTCTTCTCTTCGCCGAGAAAGGCGACGACCTCTTCGTCGGTCATGCGGATCTGTTCGCGGCGGCTTGCCATAGAGCAGAAGCTTACGCGCGCGCGGCGGTGCGCAGCTTGCGAACCGCACTGAGTACTGCCTTGCGCGCTGCAACCGGCTTGATTACCACTGCGTCGCCGGCCTCTTTGAGAACTTCGCGGACAAGCCAGTCTCGGCCGGCGTAGGTCGTTTCGATCAGCACCGCGCCGTCGGCGAGCTCTTCGACGACGGTGCTCTCCTCGCGCGCCCAGCGAGCGCGCTCGGGGGAGATCCAAATCAGCGCTGTGTTCGAGGCCGGCAGCTCGCCGGTCTTTGGCCAGCCCTCAACGTCGGCCGATGGGTTTACCTCCGGGCGCCGCTTGAACTGTTTGCGGCTGACAGATGCGTGGCGCACACGGTCGAGGCGGAAGTGGCGCACATCGTCGCGTTCCGGGTCAAACGAGGCGACGTACCAGCCCTCGCGACCGTTGACGAGCGCGTACGGCTCGACGACGCGCTCGGTGAACTCATCCTCATTTGGCTTGTAGTAGTCAAGCTTGAGCATCTTGCCGGCCGAGATCGCCTTTGAGACGACTCGCGCGACCTGCGAATCGTCGGCGCCACCGTCGGCCACCTGCAGCCCTTGCTCGAGCGGATCGGCGCCGAGCGCGGCGACGATCTTCTCGCGTGCGCTGGTCAACGTCCCCTCCGGCATGTGGTCCCCGATCAGGTCGATCGCAGCGATCAATGCCTTCGCCTCGACAGGGAGCAGCCGCGCCGGTCGGTCGAAGTTGTCGGCGTAAGGCTCCGGGTCAACTTCGATCGTTCCATCCTCGGCGAGTTCGGCGTAGAGGACGTAGGAGCCGCCGCCGAAGTTGACGACGTTGAGCACGGCGATGTCCTCGGCCAGCTCGTCGCGCGTAATTTGAACCTGTTCGCAGACGTCGGTTGCCTGCAGCGTCGAGCCGGCGCGGCCGGCGCTGATCAGGATCGAAGCGAGCGTTACAAGGCGCGCGAAGCGCTCGGGGCGGATCGCGACGTCGGGGCGGGTGTCGATCTCTTCGGCCGCCACGCCCTCCTCGCCGTCGGCCGTCGTGCTTGGGAGAACGTCGGCCATCTCCAGCTCGCCGTCGTGACGCTCTTGGATCAGCGCGATTCGCTCTTCCGTCTCCGCAACCAGCTCTGGTGGCCCGGCAATGCGGGCGTGCTCACCGAGGCCGAGAACGAACGAGATGACCATTCGCGATGAGGCGTAAGGGGTTGTGAAGAGCATCTCGTTCTCACTGTCGGCCTTGCGGATCTCACCGAAGCGGCCGAAGTGGCGCTCAACCTGCCAGGCGAGCCGTTCGGATACGAGAATCTCTGCGACGCCCTGTTCCTCGCCGAACTGCCAGTCGGCCCGCTTGGCATAAGCGCGCGGATCAAAGTCTTCTGGCCGCTTGAAGTCGTGCTCGGCCTTGGTTGCGTAAGCGACCTTGCCTTGGATTCGCGTTAGGCGGAAGACGCGAATCGCTTCGCGGTCGTGGCAGTAGCCGAGCAGGTAGAACTGGCCGCCGCGGAAGAGCAGGTGGTAGGGGTCTACTTTGCGCGAGCCGACTTCATCGCGCGCGATCGTGAAGTACTCAAATGTGATCGTCTTGTGGCGGAAGATTGCCGTTTCGATCTTCGCCAGCCGCCCGGAGAGCTCATGGCCACCGGCCGAAGCCGTGATGCCGAGCGCAAGCGAACGCTGATCGGGCGCTTCCAGCGGGCTTGGGCGACCCCAAGTGATCTGCTGCAGGGCGAGGCGCAGCGGCTCGGCGTAAGCGAACTCGCCGTCGAGCAGGCTGAGCGCAAACTGCAGCGCCGCAAGTTCATCGTCGGTGAACTCGATGGCGGGAAGGTGGAAGTTCTCGGGCCGCAGCGAGTAGTTCTCCTGCTCGGCGGCTCCGTCGGCGGGGCGGTCAACGGTCAGCTGGATGCCAAGCGAGTCGAGTTCGGCGCGGTCGGCGTAGAAACGCCGCGCGAATGCGTCCTCGTTCATTCCGCTGTAGCCCTCAACGTCGCGGCGGATCTCAAGCGCCGTGACCGGGCGGCGCTCGGCCATCAGGTATGAGATCAGCGATAGCTGGCGGATCAGCTTTTCCGTGTCTTTTGCCATCAGCCGGTCACCCTATTGACCGGCCGCACCGGCCGTCAGTGGGAATCGAACTTTCGCCGCAGTTTGCGCCCATTTTCGCTAGTAAGCCGAGCTCTGACGGCTCAGGCGGCGGCGCGGCGAGGCTCGTCTGAGCTGCGTGGGCCGAAGTAGGCACCGCCGCCGATCGCACGGTCGAAGCTCGACCACTGCGCCCCCGGCGCCAACTCTTTTTCAATCCGGTCGAAGCTTCCGAGCCGGCCACCAAGGTTGTCCATCATGTGGACGAGCGTCGCTTCGCGCGTCGCTGGAACTACAGGGCTGCCGTGCTCGAGTGAGCCGTGGTGGCTGAGGATGATGTGCGTGATTGCAGCCGCCAGCTCGGGCGGGAAGTCGGGAATCTGTTCGATCTGGTCACGCACGAGCGCGTAACCGAGCGGGATCTCGCCCTGCAGCCTGCCGGCGTCGGTCAGATCAATGATGCCATCGACCTCGCCGTAGGCCTGTAGCTTGCCGACGTCATGGAGCAACGCCCCGGTGACGGCGATGTCGCGGTTCACGCCGGGGAAGATCGCGCTGCTGGCGCTGACCGCTTGCGCGACCGTTAGCGAGTGTTCAAGCAGGCCGTGAGCGTAGGCCTGATGGAAGTACTTTGCCGCCGGAGCGTCGCGGTAACGCTCCCAGGTAGGGGCTTCGGGGCCGATGACCCGCTCCAGCAGCTGTTGAAGGTTTCGATCTTGAACTGTGGCCACCAGTTCGCGCAGGTCGGCCTCCATCGTTGCGGCGTCACGCGGCGGGCCGTCAACGAGGTCGGCTTCGTCAAAGCTGCCTGCTTCGGGCT
>CAJBIG010000163.1 GCA_903953065.1 uncultured Solirubrobacterales bacterium | reverse complement strand
CTTCTGTTGAGCTTTGCGAGCGGAGGGCATCGGCTAGCGCGAAAGGAATGTCAGTTTGTATTTGCCGATTTGAAGCTCATCGGCATCTTCGAGGTGCTGGGTGTCAATGCGGCGGCGGTTGACGTAGGTGCCGTTCAGTGAGCCAAGATCGTCGAGAAACCATTGATCGTTTCGCCTCACGAGCAGGGCGTGATCGCGCGAAACGGTCACGTCGTCAAGGAAGATGTCGCTGTCGGGGCCCCGGCCAACGGTCAGGCGCTCGGCGTCGAGCGCGAAGCTCTCGCCCGCCCGGCCACCGCCACCCCGAACGACCAGTAGAGCGCCCTCTTCGGCCAGGAGGTCATCTAGATCGACCGGAACGAGCTCTCCGCTTGCCTGATCGACTCGGTAGCTGGCCGTTGATTCGCGATCGTCCTCGCCGGGTTCACCGAGGAAGGCTCCGCATTTCTGGCAATATTTGGCACCTTCGGCGTTGGCGAAGGCGCATTCGGAACAATGCAGCATCGGCGCGAGCATACCAGCGCCAGCCCTAGGGTCAACCTTAGGTTGAGGCCGTGCGTTCGGCTATCTGAACCCGAGCCGAGCGGTAGTACTCGATCGAGGCGATCACGAGCAGAACAAGGCCAATTGCGAGCATTATCGTCGCCGCCGGCTCTGCGCCGCATATTGCGAGGAAGAGCCCTCCCATCGCCGGCCAGACGCCCCACCTACCCCACCAATTGATCTCCAACCGTACGCCGCGGCGGAGTGCGAAGCTGCCGCCGACCAACATCAGCAGCTCGCGGGCGACCAGTGCGGCCAGAAGCGCGATCGGCACCAGCTCAAAGCGCCAGCAGACGACGATGCCGGCGATCACGAGCAGTCGGTCGATCACGGGGTCGAGCATCGCGCCGAGGCGGCTGTACTGGCCCGTGACGCGCGCGGCGATCCCGTCGGCGTAATCCCCCCACGCGACGACGGCATAGATTGCAGCGGCTGTGTATGAGGCGCCGCCTGCGTTCCAAGCGACAACTAAAAAGGCGGGAATCAGGATCAGCCGAACAAGGCCGATTGCGTTGGGAATCGTGAACGGGCGAAGCGGCGCGTCGGCAAGAGTTTCTGGGGGCGGCGGTCCGGATCTGTCGAGGCCCGCGAAGCGCCGCAGCGTCAACGGCGGGCGCTTCTCACCGCTCCCGCTCACGGCAGTTGGGCGAGCGTGTCGAGAATCGCGGCCGCGCTGCCGGCGCCGAGCGCAATCGGCTCAAGCTCGACAAGGCCGCGCCGGGCTTGAACTTCAAGCGTCCCGCTCTCAAGCGACCGCTTGCCGAGAGTGATCCGCAAAGGGCACCCGAGCAGCTCCGCATCCTTGAACTTCTCCCCCGGCCCTGCATCCCTGTCATCGAAAAGAACGTCGGCGCCAAGGGCACGTAGCTCGTCGTAAAGAGTCTCAGCGGCCTCGAGCTCCGGGCTACCGGCCTTTCCGAGCGCCACCAGCTCGACCTCCCACGGTGCGATCGCCTTCGGCCAAGCAATGCCGCTCTCGTCGGCGTTCTGTTCAATCGCCGCCGCCGCTATTCGCGCCGGGCCAATCCCGTACGAGCCCATCACGATCGGATGCTCGGCGCCGTCTTCGTCAAGGAAGGTTGCGCCTAGTGGCTCCGAATAACGCGTTCCCAGCTTGAAAATATTGCCGACTTCGATCGCAGCCTCGAGCCTGATCGGATCGTCGCCAACGAGATCGCCCTCTTCTACGGAGCGGATATCGACGGACTCAAACTGGAAGTCGCGGCCGGGTACGACTCCGAGCAGGTGAACATCAGTTTTGTTGGCTCCAGCGACCCAACCGCCGTCTTGGCCGGAAACGGCGGCATCGAGCAAGACGGGAACCTCGACTCCAACCGGCCCGATGAAGCCGGGCGGCCCAACCTCGCTGGCAATCTCCTCATCGGTTGCCTGGCGAAATCCTTCGCCGAGAACAGAACGCAATTTGAACTCATTTACGCGATGGTCGCCTCGGACGATTGCAAGCACCGTTCGCCCGCCGTCGGTAACGACCGGGAAGGCTTTGAGCAGTGCACTCGGGTCCAGATCAAGTGCTGCGGCAACCTGTTCGATCGTCTTAGCACCCGGCGTTGCGACCTCGCTCGTTGCGCTCCCAGCCAGCTGAACCGTGGATAGGCTCGCGACCGCGCTAGCGACCTCAACATTCGCCGCGTAGCCGGGCGCTAGAGCGACCTCGTTCTCG
>CAJBIG010000162.1 GCA_903953065.1 uncultured Solirubrobacterales bacterium | reverse complement strand
GCTCAGCTCACCGCTCTGAACGTCGAGTACCCAGCCGCTGATCTTGTCGCGGTGTTTCAGCTCCGGCGCGGCGCGCAGCACGTCAAGCGTCAGCGCGAGCGTGGTGTGCGGGTCTGCTGTCGCCGGAACGGTCCAGTCGGGAACTTCGCCGATCTCCTCGCCAACCTGCTTGGCGAATTCGGTCGGCGCGATCCGGTGAATGCCGCAGTCGGTGTGGGCAATCACGACGATCTCTTCGGTCTCAAGCAGCCGCTGCGATGCGGCCAGCGAGCGGATCACGTCGGGCGTTGCGATCGCGCCGGCGTTGCGAATCACGTGCGCGTCACCGAGGCCAAGATGGAACAGATCCCAAAGGTTGATCCTCGCGTCCATACAGGTGAGGATCGCGAGCTTCAGCGCCGGTGGCGCGTCAAGCTCGGACGGGTGTGTGGCGTGTGGCTTTACCGGTTCAGTCATTCGACCGAAAGATAGAGCTTGGCGCTGCTAGCCGGTTACGCCGCTGCTGGTCTTCTTAAGTGTCACGACCCGCGTGATTGTTCGGGCGGCGCCGCCGGTTGGGGTGAAGGTGGTGCGCAGCAGTACGCGGACGGCGCCGCGGCGGCGCGCCGAGCGAACCGCTGAAGTCAACTTGCAGCTCAGCTTGTAGCGGCCGGCCTTGGCGAGCTTCCTTGAGCTTGTGCAGGCGATCAGCTCTTTAGCGCTGCGCGCGCCGGAGAGGCTGCTGAAGCTTCCCTGCTGCTGAGCGACCCCGGGGCCGTTGGTGGTGATGACCGACTGAAGCGACGAGGTTGACGAGCCCGATGGCGCGAGGGTGAACGCGTTCGACGGCTTTGGCGTAGGCCCCGGCGGTGTCGGTCCCGGTGGCGTCGGGTCTGGCGGCGTTGGATCCGGCGGGGTCGGGTCTGGCGGCGTTGGATCCGGCGGGGTAGGGACTGAGCAGCTCCAGACTTGCTTAGCTCCGTACCACTGAAGGAACGGGTAGCCGCCATTTTGGGCGCTGCAGCTAACCCACTTCTTCGTCGTAGGCATGGTGTCGGCAATGTCCCAGCCTGCGGTTGCGTAGAGCGCCGGGCTCTTCATCGCCGCCTGCGTTGCCTCGGTCCCATAGCTGTTGGTGACGGCGTGGTCGGCGTCGGTGGGGTTCCAGAAGGCCGGGATCGCCGGCGCTCGGGCTGGAGTGACCACCGGCGCGGCGGCCTTCGCGTCGCCGGGGATGGATCCGATGGGGACGCTCACATCGCCGAGGATTCCCCCGAAGTACGCGCTGCTTGCACCTCTGAGGTTGCTGCGCGAGTAAGAGCTTGTAATCGAAAGGTTGCTCGCCATGTTCGTCCCGACGAGGCCGCCGGCAGAGATGCCGCCATCGACGGTGCCGCTCGCGTAGGAATCGGTGATCGAGTTGGTGAGCGGGAGGCCGCCGTAAATGTTGCCGCTCGAAGCACCGACAAGGCCTCCAACGCAGGCACCGCAGAGATTGGGGTCGGTTGGGGTGACGGAATCCTGCGCTGTGACGGAACCGGTCGCGAACGATTCGGAGATTGCTACCAAGCCTTCGTAGTCAGATTCGATGTAGCCGACGAGCCCGCCTACGTAGCCACGGGCTCCGGTGTAAACATTGGCACCGGTGTCCACCACCGGTGCTGGCCTTCCGGTCACGGCGCCGGTCGCGTAGGAGCGCGTGATCTGGCCCGCCGGCTGGAAACGACCGACCAGCCCTCCGACCAGCATGTCACCGGTTACCGCGCCGGTCGCGTAGGAATCGGTGATCGAATTCAGATAGCGGCCTTCATAGGGCCGGCCGGCGCAGCCGACGAGCCCGCCGGCGCATCGGCCACTTCCGATGATCGTGGCTGAAGAGGAGGAAGATGAGATTGTTGTTCCGTAGACAATCTCAGCGGCGATTCCGCCGACGCCGTGGCCGG
>CAJBIG010000161.1 GCA_903953065.1 uncultured Solirubrobacterales bacterium | reverse complement strand
TCGAAGTCGGCTAGTGCGCGCTCACGCTGCCGCTGGCTCTTGTTGCCGTGCATCGCTGCTGCCTGCACGTTCTCACCGGCGAGCCTCTTCACGAGGCGGTCGGCGCCGCGCTTGGTGCGCACGAATACGAGGTTTAGGTCGTGGCCACCGCCAAGTTCGCTGACGAGGCTCGCAACGCGCGTGTCGTTCGTCACTTTGACGAAACGATGCTCGATGTCCGGCGCCTTCTGCGGCGGTGGGACGTGCTCATGGCGAGCCGCGTCCGTTGTGTATTCCATCGCGATCTTGCCGGCCTCGCCGTCAAGCGTGGCGGAGAAGAAGAGCGTCTGACGATTCTTTGGGCAGAGATCAACGACGCGGTCGACTGCCGGGCGGAAGCCCATGTCGAGCATCCGGTCGGCCTCATCGAGCACCAGGACTTTGATGTTCTGGAGGCTGAAGGCGCGGCGTCGAAGTAGATCCTCGAGCCGCCCCGGCGTTGCCACAACGATGTGTGACTTCGCTGCGGTGCGCGACTGCTTCTCAAGGCCAACTCCGCCGTAGACGGCGGTCACCTTGAGGGCACGGGCGTGGGCGATTGGGTAGGTCTCCTCAACAATCTGGGTTGCTAGCTCGCGCGTTGGCGCGAGAATCAGCGCCGATGGGCGCGGATCTTCGGCCGAGATCAGGTCGATCAGCGGCACCATGAATGCGAGAGTCTTGCCGGAGCCGGTTGGCGACTTGGCAAGCACGTCCTTACCGGCGAGCACGTCGCCGATGACCTTCGTTTGAATTGCGAAGGGCGCAGTAAAACCGCGCTCCTTCAGAGCGTGCGAAACCGCACTTGACACGCCGAGATCGGCGAAAGACTGCGTAGACATCTAAAACTCCTTGGTGTGCCCGTACCGGAATGGAACGGGGCGATTCGGGAGAGAACAACTGACCCGAACCGCCGTTAGTGGCGGGACCCAAGAAAGCTGAGCTCCGTCCAGCAAGACGCTGAACGCATCACATACAGTAGCGCTGTGCGCGAAAAGATCGAACGCGAAGTTGCACCAAGGCTGATTGTCGCGGCGTCGACGGTGTCGCTGCCGGCGCGTATCGCCGCCGCGGCTCGGCGCGCGAGCGGCCGCTCCGGCCGCCTTGAGCTGTACTTCGGCTTCGACGATCCGGCCAGCGCCTTTGCAGTGATCGATCTAGCCCGGAGGCTGGCAGGACGCAAGCTGATCTTCGATCTAAAGCCGGTCGTTGAGCGCGGCATAGAAGGCGACCCGGCCCTGGAGCGCAAGCGTGCTTACGCGATAGTTGACGGTCGCCGGCTTGGCAGAAGGATTGGGCTGACGCTCTCGCGAAGTGAACCGATCGCCCCGAGCCAGGCAGCATTTCTCGCTGCGTGGGTCGCAGCGGCGCCGCGCGGCGCTGCGCTAACGCGTTTCTGCGATGCGGCGTGCCGAATGATCTGGTTCGAAAGCGATGGCGCGTTAGAGCCTGCGCCGTACGAGGCCCTCTGGCACCAGTGCTTCGGTTCAGCGCCGACTGGCGATGAGGCAGCGGTGCGCGCAAACGAAAAGCAGATGACGCGCCGCGGCCCTTATGAGACCCCGGCGGCTTGGGTCGCTGGGCGCTGGTTCTTTGCTCAGGACCGCTCGGCGCAGATCGCTGACTGGCTCGACGAACTCGGCTGGAGGGTTAAGTGATGAGCGCGCCGAGAGTTGACTACTTCTACTCGTTCCGCAGCCCGTACTCCTATCTCTCCGGCCCGCGCGGCTTCGCGCTCGCAGACGAGTTCGAGATAGACCTTCGGTTCCGCGGCGTAATTCCGATGATGATGCGCGGCGAGTCTGTACCGACTGCCAAGCGGCTCCACACGATGCGCGACGTCAAACGCGAAGCGGATCGCCTAGGGCTGCCGTTCGGCCGAATCCATGACCCGCTCGGCGAGGGCGCGACGCGCACCCTTGCAGTCTCCGAGTACGCAATCGACGCTGGCCGCGTGCGTGAGTTTGTGCTCACCGCGTCGCAGGCAATCTGGGGCGAGGCAACAGATCCAGCGAGCGAAGAGGGGCTACGACTTATCTGCGAAAACGCCGGGGTCGACTGGGCAGGCTGCAGCGCTGCGCTGAACGACCCAGCAATCGCCGCCCGAGTTGAAGCAAACACGCAGGAATTGGTCGAAATTGGCCATTGGGGCGTGCCCGTGTTCGTCTTTGACGGCGAGCATTTCTGGGGCCAAGACCGAATTAGCGACCTAGCGCTGGTGCTCAACGACGCCGGTCTGGCGCGAAACTAGACGACGATTTCCCCCACAGCGGTTGTTATTGACCGGCTGCGGCTCTAGGTTTTCGCTTAAGAGGTCAATCAGGGGAGAGCCAGTGTCAACTGAGCAGAGCACGCCGCAGGTAGAAACTCCACGCAGCAAGGCCGTTTTCAAGTGGATCTTGATGATCGCGCTGGTGACGTTTTTCGCCGGGCTGCTATTCGGTTACGACCAGGGAGTCATCTCCGGCGCGCTGAAG
>CAJBIG010000160.1 GCA_903953065.1 uncultured Solirubrobacterales bacterium | reverse complement strand
GGGGTCGCCACTGGCGGCCCCTTCTTCGTTCCGATCTGCAACAGAAGAGCGCAGATTTCCAGCCCGTTGTCGTATCTTCGTCTCGGTATGCAGACTCCCACCTCCCAATCACAAGAGCAGTGTCTCCGATGAACGCTCGCATTCCGAGCGGCACTCGCGACGTCCTGCCGGAGGAACGAGCCGAGCTGCGCCGCATCGAGAGCTCGTTGCTTGGTGTCTTCAGCGAGGCCGGCTACGGCGAAGTGTCGACGCCAACGGTCGAATACCAAGAGACGCTCCAGCGCGCCGGTGCGACCGGTGCGCCTCTCTCGTACCGAGTGCTAGGGGAGGCCGGCGAGGAACTGGCGCTCCGTTCCGATATGACGGTGCCGATCGCGCGCGTCGCTTCCTCGCGGTATCAGGACGCGGAGATGCCCCTCCGCTTCTGCTACGTCGCGCCGGCCTATCGCGCCGTCACGCCAAACCGCGGCCAGCCACGCGAGTTTCTGCAGGCAGGCGTCGAACTGATCGGCGCTGACAAGACCATCGGCTGTAGCGAGGCACTCACCGTTCTGTGCCGCGCGCTCGAGGCATCGGGCTTGAGGGATTTCTACGTTGGAGTCGGCGATGCGTCGCTCTATCCGGCATTGCTCGCATCGTGCGGCGTCGGTCCGGCTGACAGCGAGTCCGTGCTCAGAGAGCTCGCGGACCGCGATTACGTTGGCATTGACCGCGAACTGGCGTCGCTCCAGCTGACCGGTGATCAGGCAGCGATGCTGGCCGCAGTCCCGCGGATGCGCGGATCCGAGGCGCTCACGGAGCCGCTCGACGATCTCCTCGCCAAGCCGGTTCAGACAATCAGCGAGTTGATCGAGTCGCTGGACGCCGACGTCTCCGCACGGATGATCCCTGATCTCGGCCGCTTCCCCAGAATGGGGTATTACAGCGACATCGTCTTCGAGGTTTACGACCCCGCACTTGGCGAGCCGATCGCCAGCGGCGGCTATTACGCTGAGCTGCTTGGGCGTTTCGATATGCCTGTTGGCGGCGTTGGCTTTGCAATTGACGTTGACCTCCTGCACGCTGCGCTCGCGGGAGAAGAGCGGGGGGAAACGGGCCGATGAATCGCTTTGGACTGACTATCGCTGTGCCGCGCGGCGCGCTGCTCGGAGGCTCCCTCGACCTCCTCGAGAGCGCGTCGATAGACACCTCCGAGGTCCGCGCCAACGACCGCAAGCTGCTCTTTGCCGACATCGGCGTCGTAACGATGCGCCCATCCGACGTTCCGACCTACGTTGAGGCCGGTGCGGCAGACGTCGGCATCACCGGGAAAGACGTCCTAATGGAGCACCCTGAGCGTCAAATCTTTGAGCTCGCAGATCTCGGCTTCGGCGAGTGCCAGATGGTCCTTGCCTCGGAGGACGGGCCAGATCGAGCCGCGGCCGCGCTGGCTCGGCTTGGGGTAATGCGGATCGCGACCAAGTACCCCCGGATCGCGGCCGAGTATTTCGAGCAGAGTGGCAGGCAGGCTGAAATCGTCACGGTCAACGGCTCTGTCGAGCTGGCTCCTCTAACGGGTCTAGCCGACGCGATCGTCGACCTCACTGCGACCGGGATCACGCTCCAAGAGAACGGGCTCGTTATCCGTGAAGAGATAGCGACCGTGACGGCGCGGCTCGTCGCCAACCGCGTTGCACACCGCCTCAAGGCGGCGGCTATCGATGAGTTCGTCGCGCTAATCAGCGCCGGCGCTAAGAACACAGAAGCGTGAGCGCCCGGCTCTGCATCGTCGACTACGGCGTCGGCAACCGTCGTTCGGTTGAAAAGGCGCTGCAGAAGGTCGGAGGAGAAACGGTGATCAGCTCCGAATCGGCCGTGATCGCTGCCGCAGGCGGGCTCGTCCTCCCAGGCGTAGGAGCGTTCCCGTCCGCAATCGAGCGGATCCGGGGGCTCGGTCTCGATGACGCCATCAAGACGGCCGCAGGGCGCGGGACGCCGATCTTGGGTACCTGCCTTGGAATGCAGCTGCTATTTGATCGATCGACAGAGCACGGGGGAGCAGAAGGTCTCGGCCTAATCAAAGGCGAGGTCGTCGCGCTCGACGCTGCCGGCGCGAAGCTCCCACACATCGGGTGGAGCGACGTCGAATGGTCGGGGACGTCAGGGCTGACCGGCGGCCTCGCGGAGTCTGCGAGCTTCTATCACGTGCACTCTTATGTGACGGTTCCGGATGATCCAGCAGTCGTGATCGGCTGGAGCGAGTACGGGACAAGGTTCGCCAGCGTCGTCGCGCAGGCGAACATCTACGGCGTTCAGTTTCACCCAGAGAAATCATCCGCCAATGGACTGCGGATGCTCGCCAACTTCCGTGCGATCTGCGACGAGGCGGCGTGATGAAGCTCTACCCAGCAATCGACATCCTTGGTGGCAAAGCGGTCCGCTTGCGGCGCGGCAGCTACGACGAATCAACCGTCTATGAGGATTCGCCGTTGGCGGCAGCGCTTGCCTGGGAGCAGGCGGGCGCGAGAGTTCTCCACGTCGTCGACCTTGACGGCGCTCGCAGCGGCGCTCCTGTGAACTTGGCAAGCGTGGCGGAGATCACTGCTGCGGTCGATCTCCCGCTCCAGCTCGGCGGCGGACTGCGCAGTGAGTCCGCGGTAGACGCCGCGCTGGAAGCTGGTGCGACGAGCGTCATTCTCGGCACGGCGGCCCTGCAGAACAGCGAATTGCTTGACCAACTCCTCGCGCGCCACCCCGACAACGTCATCGTCAGCGTTGACTCCCGGGCCGGGATCGCGGCCGTAGCCGGATGGGAACAGAGCGGCGAGATTGATGCGCTAAGCGCGCTGGCAGCGCTCGAGCAGCGTGGCGTGCAGCGGTTGATTGTCTCCGATATCGAGGTCGACGGCACGATGGAAGGCCCAAATCTCGAACAGATTGTCGCCAGCGGCGAGGTGCTGAGCATCCCATTCATCTACTCAGGGGGAGTGGGGACGCTTGCTGATCTTGAGGCGATCGCCGCGTCGGCGCCGCCCAACCTTCAAGGAGTGATCGTCGGCAAAGCTCTATACGACGACGCATTCACTATTGCTCAGGCGCAAGCTGCGCTCGACGGGGTTTGATCGATGCAGATGAAGCGCGTAATCCCATGCCTTGACGTCGACGCGGGCCGCGTTGTGAAAGGCACCAACTTCGTTGACATCCGTGACGCCGGTGATCCGGTCGAACTGGCAGAGCGCTATGAGCTTGAAGGCGCAGACGAGCTTGTGTTTCTCGACATCACGGCCACACATGAGGACCGCGACACCGTTGCCGCACTCGCGCGCCGCACGGCTGACGACGTCTTCATCCCGTTCACGATCGGTGGCGGGATCCGTTCACTCGAGGACGCGCAGGCGGTTCTCGACGCCGGAGCCGACAAGGTGAGCGTCAATTCGGCTGCACTGGCTCGGCCGGAGCTGATCGGCGAGCTCGCCGCCCAGTTCGGGTCGCAGTGCGTTGTCGTCGCGATAGACGCGCGGCGTACCGACCCGGCGGTGGCTGGGTGGGAGGCGTTTTCGGGCGGCGGTCGTCACGCGACCGGGCGTGACGTGCTCGAGTGGGCCGCTGAAGTCGAGCGGCTAGGGGCAGGGGAGCTGCTGCTGACCAGCATGGATCGTGACGGCACAAAGGATGGGTACGACCTTGAGCTGCTCGCCGCCGTCAGCTCGGCCACGCGGATTCCCGTAATTGCGTCGGGTGGCGCTGGAGAACCACTGCACCTGGCAGAGGCTCTCGAGGCGGGCGCTGACGCTGTGCTCTGTGCCTCGATCTTCCATTTCGGCAATTACACCGTTGGCGACGTCAAGCGATACCTCGCGGACAGAGGGATCGCCGTTCGCCCGCTCACCGATTAGAAGACGGACGCTAGAGAGTTAGCGGCGGCGCTGTAACAGAACGCGCTGCGCTTCGGCCAGGCTGTGTCCGCGGCTGTGCAGGAGCGCGGTCAGGTGAAAGAGCAGGTCGGCGGCCTCTTCGTCGACGCGCTCGTCGCTCTCTTCGAGGACTGCGCGCCCAACCTCTTCAGCTTCCTCGAGCACCTTCGCGGCGGCAAAGGCCTGGTCGCCGAGGAGCTGGACGCTGTAGGAGTCTGCTGGCTGGTCGGCCGCGCGCTGAGCAAGGACTCGCTCGACCTGCGGCAGGGCTTCGTGCGGAACCTCACCCTCAGTTACGGCGTTAAAGAAGCAGCTGCGCTCGCCGGTGTGGCAGGCAGGGCCGGCGGGCGTCACTATTGCCAGTAGAGCGTCGCGGTCACAATCGAGCCGCAACGCCACAACTTTCTGCGTATTGCCCGAGGTTGCGCCCTTGTGCCAGAGCTCGCTGCGGGAGCGGCTCCAAAGATGTAGCTCGCCAGTGCTGAGCGTCAGCGCGACCGCATCGGCGTTGGCATACGCGAGCATCAAAATCTCGCCGCTCGCGTCGTCCTGCACGACTACGGGGACCAAGCCGCGTTCGTCGTAGCTGATTTCGGTCAACGTGGGCCTGCGACTGATGCGGCCCGTCGCTCTCGCGGTGCGGAGTCGAGCGAACGCTCGTTTAGGCAGTCGCGCCTCATCACGGCGCGCCGACGGGCTCTGCGAGCGCGATCGGCTGCTCTATTGCGAGTCGGCGCGTCACGGCCGTCTACGACGCCGTATTGCTCCAATGTCGCGAATGCAACGAGGCCGTCAAGAGCCGAGATCAGGCTCGAAGCGCTTGGCTCTGCTGGGTGGGCTGTATTTGTTGACCAGAACATATGTTCGCAAGGCTACGAATCACGCCGGACGGCTCATCCGTCGCAACGTCGAACCTACCTGAGAGGTCGTAATCTACTGGCTTTCCGCTGCACGGTTTCGTGCAGCGGGCGCGACCCGTAGCATCCGAGGCGTGATCCATCTCCGCGTAATAGCTCCAGCGTCACATACCGACGCAGCGGTTGCGCTTCTGGTTGAACACACCTCGGTCGCCAATGTTGTCGTCGTACGCGGCGCTGCGGTGGACCCGATCGGCGACATGATCACCTGTGACGTGGCCCCGGAGGACGCGAGCTACATCGTCGCCGATCTCAGGCGCATGGGCCTGGCGCAGCTCGGCGCAATCGACATCGACGAAATCGGCTCGTCGCTCTCAGACGCCTCGACCTTGGCGGAGCGGTCGGCCAAAGGCAAGTCGGCCGATTCGGTGATCTGGGAGAACGTCGAGGCGAGGATCGACAACGAGGGCATGCTCAGTGGTGGAATGGTCGCGCTCTTTGCGTTCGCGGGCGTTATCGCTGCCGTTGCGATTCTTATTGACTCAGCGCCGATCGTTGTAGGCGCGATGGCGCTCTGCCCAGATTTCGGTCCGATTGCGGCCTTCTCTATCGGTGTCGTCCGTCGCGATCGCCGCCACGCCAGGGGAGGCCTCTTTGCACTCCTGATCGGCTTTGGCAGCGGAATCGTCGCTGCCTTCGCTGCCGTCACGCTGCTAGTGATGACCGGCATCGCTCCAGATTCATTCGACGGCAGCGGCAACACGCTGGCGCAGACAATCGCGGCGCCGAATATTTACTCGGTCGTGGTCGCGGCCTGCGCCGGCGCTGCGGGCATGCTCTCGGTCACGCTCGGGAAATCCGGGGCGCTGGTCGGAGTGGCTGTCTCGATCACGACAATCCCAGCCGCTGCAGACATTGGGCTGGCGCTTAGCTACAGCGACTGGCAGTCGGTCGAGGGCGCCTCGTTGCAGCTGGCCTTGAACATCGTGTCCTTGCTGGTCGCGGCGACGCTAATGCTTGCCTTCCAGCGGCGCCGGTTTGATAAGCGCGACAAGCTCCGTCGACCGACGGGCTAGCCTTGCGACAGTTACAGGCGAATCACAGCAATTCCCGATAACCATGGAAACCTTCGTAATAGACGGCGGAACGCCGCTCACCGGCACGGTCGTACCGGCGGGTAACAAGAATGGCGCGCTCCCGATCCTCGCCGCGTCGCTGTTGACGAGCGAGGTTCTCGTTGTCGCCAACGTTCCGCGGATCAGCGACGTGGACTCGATGCTCGAGCTGCTCGCCGGGATCGGCGTAATGGTCGAATGGACCGGCGACAATGAAGTCCGGCTCTGCGCGAAAGACGTCACTGGAGAAGAAGAGCTCGACCGCGGCTGTGCGGAGCGCATTCGCGCGTCGTTCCTCCTCGCAGGGCCACTGCTGGCGAGGTTTGGCAAGGCGTCGATGCCGCCCCCTGGCGGGGACGTGATCGGCCGCCGACGGCTAGACCCGCACCTCGACGCCCTAGGTGCGCTCGGCGCGACGATGACGCACGGCCGCGACATCGTCCTCGAGGCTCCTCTCGGCGGACTGCGCGCAGCCCAGATCTTCATGGACGAGCCGTCTGTGATGGCGACCGAAAATGCGCTCCTGGCCGCCGTGCTGACGCCCGGTGAGACACTGATCGGCAACGCCGCCAGCGAGCCGCACGTTCAGGACCTAGCGCGCATGCTCAGCAAGATGGGCGCCGACATCCGCGGAATCGGCTCCAACGTGATGACCGTCAGTGGCCGCGGCGAGCTCAGCGGCTGTAATCACGCCGTCGGTCCAGACCACATTGAGATCGGTTCGTTCATGGCGCTGGCCGGTGTCACCGGCGGCGAGATGCGTATCGTCAACACAGACCCGCCCGACCTCCAGATGATCCGTCTTGTCTTCTCGAAGCTCGGCCTCCATACCGAGCTGGAAGGCGGCGACGTGATCGTCCCCGGTGATCAGAAGCTAATCGCTGCGCGCGACGTCGGCGAGTACAAGTCGAAGATCCAAGATGGCCCATGGCCAGCGTTTCCGGCTGATCTGACATCGATCGCCGTGGCACTGGCTACGCAGTGCGAGGGCTCGGTCTTGATCCACGAGTGGATGTTTGAGAACCGCCTCATCTTCACCGACAAGTTGGTCCTGATGGGAGCCGACATCACTCTCTGTGACCCACATCGGGCGATTGTCAGCGGGCCGAGCAGGCTGCGCGGCGAACGAGTCGATTCTCCCGACATCCGTGCCGGCATGGCGATCCTGATCGCCGCGCTCTGCGCCGATGGCCGCAGCGAGATCGGCAACATCAGCCAGATCGACCGCGGCTACGAGCGGATCGATGAGCGGCTGCGCGAGCTCGGCGCCAAGATCGAACGCCGCGGCGCCGCCGACGCCAGCTGACCGTTTGGAACTAACCGGCAGGCCGAGAGTTGAGTTTGCCGGCCGTCTTCGTTTCGTAGGCAAACATGCTTGTGAGCCCGACGACAAAGAGCAGCTTCCCGTCTGATATGGCGGGGTTGAACTGGCCCTTCGGGACAGACCAGATCGTCCTGCCGCTGCGGACCGAGAGCGCTGCCGTCTTCTTCTCCAGAGTGGAGTAGAAGACCAAGTCCCCGATGATCTGAATTCCTCCGGAGATCCGCCCGCCCGTCGGCTTGCTCCACCGGACGGCGCCGCTCCTGGCGTTGAGGGCGTAAAGATTTCCGTCGTAGGACCCGATGTAGACGGTGGGGCCGAGCTTTGGAATGTCCGCCACTGCGGCCGACGAGTAGACGTAGCCGCCGGTACCTTGGCGCCAAGCTAGTTCGCCGTTGCTGGTCGCAAACGAGTAGACGCTGCTGTTCGTGTTGCCGATGTAAACACGCCCGAAAGCCACTGAGGCGGTCCCATAGAACTGGCCGCCGCCGACGCCGAGCGCGCCGCCGCCGCCACTAGTCCAGATCGACTTGCCATTTTTGGCCCTGATGCCGTGGACCTGGCCTCCGTAGTCGCCGAAGAAGAGCTTCCCGTTCGCGTAGGCGAGGCCGCCCTTGACTGCGCCGCCCGCCTTGTAGGTCCAGAGCACCTTGCCGCTCTTTGCGCGCATTGCATAGACGGTGCCGTTTTCGCTGCCGAAGTAGACGACGCCATCGCGAACGTAAGGCGAACTCTCGGTACGGCTGGAGAGGTCCTTCGACCAGAGAATCTTCTGCTTCTTCGTATCGACCGCGACGATTCGGCCCTTGCTGCTGCCGCGCTCACCAACGAGAATCGTGCAGTAGGCGATGCCGTCAACGACGGCCGGGGAGGAAGCGGCGAGGTGACCGAGCATCTTCTTCCAATAGATCTCGCCGGTCGCACGCTTGAGTGCATAAAACGAGGCGTTATTGCGCAGAAGGAAGAGCGACTTGCCTTCCGCGACTGGGGTGAACTCAAGCAAGACGTTGCTCCGCAGCGACCAGCGAACCTTCTTTGTCGGCCGCAGCGGCCGCTCCAGCGGGAAATTGTGCGTGCGTGCTGCGTCGTACCCATAAAAAGGCCAGCTGAAGTTTGCGTCCGTTGGCTTTGCGACCGGCTTGGGCGCCGTTGTTGTTTGAAAGGCGACGTCGGGGTTGGTGACGTCGGCGGGATTGCGGACGCTCAGGAAGAACGCCAGCGCAGCTGCGGTCAGCAAGATCGCCGCGGCCAAGAGGCCGACGAGGACGCGTCCTTTGCGCGATCGCGGGAACATCATCAGTATGGAAGCAGCAATGGTGGTCGCCAAGCTCGCAGAGCTGCCCGGGGGGCAGGCCGTGATCGACGCTGTCGGTGATGACACCAGCGTCTGGCTGGTCGGCGGCGCCGTGCGTGACCTGCTGCTCGAACGAACGCCGAGCGAGATCGATCTCGTCGTCGAAGGACCGCTTGATGACTTGCTTGCGCGGCTCGGTGGCGACGCCGAGCGGTTCGAGCGGTTCGGTACGGCCACTGTTCTATTGGACGGTGTTCGGATTGACCTCGCTTCTGCGCGCACGGAGACTTACGCGCAACCTGGCGCGCTTCCGGAGGTTGAGCCGGCGAGCTTGGACGAAGACCTCAGACGCCGCGACTTCACGATCAACGCGATTGCTGTTCGGATCAGTGATGGCGAGGTCAGGTCCGACCCTGCGGCGCTGGACGATCTAGAGGCGCAGACGCTCCGTGTGCTCCATCAGCGCTCGTTCCTCGACGACCCGACGCGGCTTTGGCGCGGCGCTAGGTACAGCGCGCGGCTCGGCTTCAGCCCCGAGACAGAGACGGCCGCGCTCGCAGCCGCGGCGACTCCGGGCGCCGTCAGCGGCCCGCGGCTTGGGCACGAGCTACGGCTCGCGCTGGCCGAGCCTCACCCAACTGCTGTTTTCACAGCGGTCGATTCATTCAATCCTGCTGCGCTGCCGGAAGGCTTCTGCGCATCGCCAGAGGGTCTTGACGATGCTTTGGCGCTGCTCGGCGAAGAAGGCCGCCGCGATCTGCTGACGCTCGCTGCGTGCTGCAAGGGCGTTGAGCTTGAGCTCCTCACGCGCTGGCTCGACTACCTCGGTTTTACCGCCAGCGAACGCGACCTCGTAGCAATCTCGTCGCGCTGGGTAACCGCGGCGCCATTGCGGAACGCACAGACGCCAGCGCAGGTGGCGGCCGCGGCGAGGGGCGCCCCAATTGAGGCTGTAGCGCTATGTGGCGGCGAGAATGCGCGGCGCTGGATCGACGAGCTTCGGTACGTCGGGCTCGAGATCACCGGCGACGAGCTGCTCGCGGCCGGCGCGGCGCCCGGGCCTGCAATTGGTGCCGGACTCCAGCACGCGCTCGAACTAACCCTTGACGGAGAGATTGCCGGCGCCGAGCAGCAGCTTGAAGCGGCGCTTAAGCGCGCACAGGACGCTGCGCAGTGAGCGGTGTAGGGCAGCAGCCGCGACCGAGCTTCGAGGAAGGCGAGCTCGGGCTACGGCTGACGCTCGGTCGAGCCGAGATGCTTTTCAGCTCCGTTGCTGCTGGCGATTTTTCGGATCCATCGGACTTCGCCATAGGAGCGCTCGAAGTGCTTAGCGAGACTGACCGTGACCACTGGGCGCAGGATGAGCAGGTCCATGGATCGAGCGTCAATGTGATCAGGGCTGAAGATCAGGTCGCTCCGTTCACGATTCCTGCTGACGCGCAGGTAAGTGACCGCGACGATCTGCTTTGCGCCGTAAGGACTGCCGACTGCCTCGCAGTGTTGATTGCTGGGTCTAAAGCATTCGGAGCCGTCCACGCCGGCTGGCGCGGACTCAGCAAGGGCGTTATCGCCGCCGCCGTCGCCGAGATCCGCGCGCTCGATGACGGGCCGCTGGCGGCAGCCATCGGCCCCGGTGCACGCGGCTGCTGTTACGAAGTTGGCGACGATCTGTTGGCC
>CAJBIG010000159.1 GCA_903953065.1 uncultured Solirubrobacterales bacterium | reverse complement strand
TCGAGCCGAGTGCGGTAACGCATCACGGCGCGCAGCAGCGCCGGCCCGAACGCCAAGGCGAAGACGACGTTGCCGAGCGCGTGGGCGATGTTGAAAGGCAGCGACGTGGCAGAGATCGCGAGGTACTGGGTGATCCCTTGCCCGCTGGCGTAGGTGACCCAGATCGAGCCGTCCATGATCGCGCCGAAGCCGAGTCCGGCGATGCCGCAGAGGAGGGCCAACCAAACGCGGCCTATCTGCTGGCCGGTAGCCCGTCCGACGAGAGCCCCTAAAACTCCGCATAGGCCCCAGGCGACCATCTGCCATGGAGTCCATGGGCCTTGACCGAAGAGCAGGTTGGAGGCGAGCGCCGCGACTGCACCGACGACGAAACCGGGCGCACCGCCGAGCGCGAATCCAGCAATGAAGATGATGTCGGTCGTCGGTTTGACGTTTGGGATTGGCGCGAAGGCGATCCGCCCGATCGCAGCGAGACCAGCCATTGTCGCTACCAGCGCCAGCATCCGCGAACCCGGGTGCGTCCGCTCGTACCAAGCGAAACCGCTGATCAAAGCGGCGGCGAGAATTGCCAGCGCTGCGAACTCCCAGTTCATGGCGCGGCCTCGATCGTCATCCGTGCGCGCAGCAGCGCGCCGCCCTCCTCCGGAGTGCAGGCCTGGCCCTGACCACCGAGCACCCGCGCAGTTTCGGTCGCGAAGTGCCAGCCTCCGCTCAAGACCTCTGCGGTAGGAGCATCGGCGACGATCCTGCCGCCGGAAAGGAGCAGAACGCGCTGCGCCAGCGCCGCCGCCAACTCGGTGTCGTGGGTCGCCACGAGCACTGCGGTACCAGCCGCCGAAAGCGCGTTCAGTCGCGAAATGAGATCGCCTTTGGCTGCTCTGTCCATTCCCCGCGTCGGCTCATCGAGCAGCACCGCGCTCGGACGCTCGCCGCTCAGCACAATCCCCAGCGCGAGCCGTTGACGCTGCCCGCCGGAGATGTCGCGCGGGTGGCTGGCAGCGAGATCCTCAAGCCCGAAGTCGGCGAGAACGTCGGCTCCAACCTCTCCATCGACACGCTCGTGGATCAGATAGTCGCCGGGATTCTGCAGCAGCAACGCAACGCGACCCTCGCTCTCAACCTTCCCTTCGGTTGCATCGTCGAGCCCGGCGAGAATCCTCAGCAGGGTCGACTTGCCGGCGCCGTTGCGACCCATCAGCGCCGTCTGTTCTCCAGGCAACAGCGAGAGCTCGACATTGTTCAAGACCTCACGACCGTCAGGGAGTTCGAAGCTCAGACCACGACAGCTCAGCGCCGACTGCTCGGCTGGCTGCGCGCGGCGCGACCAGCGCGACCGACTGCGTGGCGAAGCTTGTTCTCCAACGTCATGTGGCGCAACGCCATCGAGCAGCCCGTGTGACTGGAGCGTCGCGCGGGCTTCTTTCACGCCGGACGGCGGCGGCCTCAGCCCTGCGCGCTCAAAGAGCCGCGCAGCCGGCGTCTGCAGCGCCGGCTGATGCTCCGCGGCCCAGCCGAGCATCTCGCTGGGCGGGGCGTCGCAGACCAATTCGCCGTCGCTGAGCACGAGCACCCGGTCCGCGTGAGCAAGGCACCGTTCGAGCCGGTGCTCGATCAACAGCACGGCTGTCCCCCACTCCTCGTTGAGGCGACGGAGAGTCCAGATCAGCTCATCTCCAGCCACGGGATCTAGCTGCGAGGTCGGCTCATCCAGAAGTACGAGCGATGGCCGCGCAGCTAGCGCAGCGCCGAGCGCCACTCGCTGCAGCTCGCCGCCAGAGAGTTCCTCAACCGGGCGCTCAAGCAGCTCGGCTATCGAGAGTGTCAGTGCAATCTCCTCAACGCCCCTTGCCACCGCTGCGCGCGAGAGCCCACGGTTCTCGAGCGGGAAGGCGAGCTCGGCGCCCACCGTCTGCATCACAACCTGCGTCTCTGGATCCTGAAGCAGCGTCCCGGCGACGCGAGCCAGATCGCCCGGTCCATGGTCGCGCGTGTCGAGCCCGCCGACCACCACCCGGCCGCTCGCCGCGCCGCCGTGGAAGTGCGGAACAAGCCCGCTCGCGGCGCGCAGCAGCGTCGATTTTCCGGAGGCCGATAGTCCGGTGCAAACGACAAATTCGCCCGCCTCGATCGCGACCGATATCTCGCGCAGGGCAGGTCGCTCCTTCCCTGGGTAGGTGTAGGAGAAGCGCTCGAAGCCAAGCGCGCTCATCGCCGCCTGCCTCTTTCGCCGATTATCGGCGCGGCCAGAGCTGCCAGCACAATCAAGGCCGCGTAGAGCAGCTCGGTGAGGTCGGTAGCGACAGTGATGCGCGGGTAGGGCTCGAAGTTGGCAAGCCCAAAAACAACGCCGGTTATGAGCAGCGCAAGCAGCCCGACCGCGGACGCCAAGACAGCGCGGTCGGCGCGCGCGTACGGCACGCTGTCTCCGCGAGGCGGCGCGACGCGCGTGGCGTAACCGCGCAGCTCCAGCGTGGCCGCCACGTCAACAGCGCGGTCTAGTGCGCCGGCGGCAACGGAGCCAACCATCAGCAGCTGCGCGCGGCGGCCGCTGCCGCCACCGTCCGGCCGGCAGCGGCGCGCCTGATCCATCCGCCGCGCGTCGCGCGTCAAGACGCCGATCATCCGCGTCGCCAGAGCCGCTGTGAGCGCCGAGCGGAAAGCTGAGCGGCGCATTCGGCGCAGCACATCGTCGGGATCAACGATCGCCACGAGCAGCGCACTGGCGGCGATTATCACGACGACGCGCAGAGCGAGCAGGAAGCCGTAGGCAAATGCTTCGCCGGTCAGATCAAGCTGGCCGAAGAGCGGCAGCTCACCGAAGCGCCAGAGCACCGTCACACCGTCGCGCACCAAGATTCCGTTGATCACGGCCAGCATCAACGCGAGCGGAATCGCAAACCGGACTGCTCCGCGCAGCTGCCGCTGAACGCCGCTCAGCCGCGCCGCGCCGAAGGTCGCGGCGGCAACCGCGAGCAGGACCAGCGGATGCGTGAAAGCCAGAGCGAACGCCACGAGAGCAAAGCCATAGAGCGCACATACCGACGACCGGGCGCGCAGCAGAACCGTGCTGTTCGAGCCTGCATTCACTTCGCGCCGCCCGTCAGCGGAAGACTCAGCCCAGCTTGAGACCCTGGCTCCAGGGCAACTGCGTAATGGTTGCGCAACTTCTTTTCATTGAAGGCCGAAGCGGCTGCAGCAACACCGGCGCCGTCGGTCCCGGTGATCGCCCACACCGGCGGCTGGACGCCGACAGCGGTTGCCGCCACCAGCCCCGCGCCGGCGCCGAGCGAGCGAACCGTTCTGCCACGCTCGTTCAGGAGGTCGATCTGGCGCCCATTTGAAGTTGGTTGTGCGTAGACGCCGCTGGTGCCCGGCCCGCTCTCAATCTGCAGCAGCGATTCGTCCTCGCGCAGCGCGGCCCACTGGCCGACGATCACGCGCAGCGTCTCCTCGGTGACTGAGGCACGGAAGAGTCCAGTCGCCACAGGCACGCCGAGCGCGGCGAGCGTCTTTGAAACCTGTTTGCAGGGAGCAGACTCAATCTCAACGCACTCGACTCGAACCGGTAGCCGTTTCTCGGTTCCCGGGCCATGCAGGAAAGGCTCAGGGAACGAACCGACGACGGCTTGAACGTGCTCGGCCTCGCCCCAGTCGCGCCAATCCCACCAGATCCGGTCGCCATCGCGGACCTTCGTTGAGGCCGCGCCGAGAGGCGCTTCACTGCCGTTGACGAAGTAGAACCAATCGACCAACCGCGCGCCGGACCGGCCGCCGCTGATCCCATTGACTGAGTCAACAAAGCCACCGGAGTAGCTCGTTTCCGTCTTTGCGTTGGCGGTTAGCAGGCGCATCACGGTCTCCGACTCCGGGAGCCCTGTCAGTGAACGCTGCAACATCACCACTCGTCCAAAGTCGCGACTCACAGTTAGCCCAACGCTGCCGTCGCCGGGCCCGGCTCCGGCGCCGCAGCCGCCGGCCAGCGTCACGAGCAGCGACGCGGCCAGCAGTGCGATAAGGAGGCGCTTCATTGAGCTAGCGAAGAACTACCGATTCAATGTTCGATCGGATCGCGCCACGCTTTGTGGCGCCGAGAGCTCGCTTCGAGCCGAACCGGAGCGTCAATCGCGCCAGTCCGCTTGCGCCGGTCGTTGCGCCGCCAACACGGGCGCCAGCAACTGCTTTGCCGGTTGCCCCGCTGGTCACGCGAACGTTAAAGGCGCGGCCTTTGCGGGCAACCTTCGGAGCTTTGAGCCGCAGCGCAGGCGTGGCACCATCGGAGACAGCCCAGAGCACCTGGTCGCCCTTCTTCAGCGCGACGCCGCAGCCGCCAACTTCGGCAACCTTCCAGTTCACCGACAGCTCCCAGTAGTTGTCCCCGCTCGGAGCTTCGCCGCCGATCGAGCCGACGAGGAAGTCGCTGAACGATTCATACCACTCGAAACCAATCGGCCCCAGCCTGTCACCGAGCGGCATCTCGGAGGCAGCCAGCAGCGCGCGACTTGGCGTAGCTGCCGCGCCACCGCTGCCGCCGTTCGAGGCGACGTTGCACAAGTGCGACGAGCGGTCCTCACCAATGTTTGAGAGCAAGCTCCCGGCGCTGGCGGAGACATCGCCTTCAAAGAGCGTCGCCTTCGCTCCTTCGACGCGCACGTTGACCTTGGTCGCTGCCGCGGCCGAAGCCGAGAGAGCAATTACCGATACGGAGGCGAGCGCGAGCACTCGCACGAACGAACTTCTAATCATTGAGCAACCCCTTCCACGAGGATTTATGTGCTTTTCGGCCGGAGGCAGGTTTCCTGGCTCCCGGGCTTGTCACTACCACGCCTTCCCAAAAAGCTGTCGCTTCTCAGTGGCTGCGCTGTGTGCGCGTGTGGACGACTCTTGCCCGGTCACAGTGGCGGGTCCGCGCCGGATTTTCACCGGACTTCCCATTCACCACCGACCCTTATGGCAGAGAGCCTACACGCTCGCTAGGCTCGATGGCCAGTGACCGTCAACTTGACAAAGATCTACACCCGCCTCGGCGACGATGGCG